>DATCKV010000107.1:0-7808 GCA_036564285.1 Limnochordales bacterium | reverse complement strand
CTGCTTCGTCCACGGCCTGGCCGGCCACCTGGCCGCGGGCGGCGAGGCGGCCGGCGTCACGGCGGCGGACCTGGCGCGCCATGCCGGCGAGGCCCTGCGGCTTCTCAGGCGGGGCGACCCGGTGCCTGAGGCGATGCGGCCCGCCGAGCTCCTGGGGCTGTGAAGGCCCGCTCGATGTACGGCGCTGCCAGGGCGGCCGCGGCCGCCTTGACCAGATCGGCGGGCATGAAGGGGCCCGCGCCCAGGGCGAGGGCCCGCCTCCAGTTCAGGTGCAGCACGGCGGCCAGCTGGGCCACCCCCAGGGCGTAGATGACGGCCACCCCGGCCGCGCCCGCCGCCGCCGCCCGCACGGCGGCCGACGGGCCCTGCCCGGGGCGGCGCAGGGCGCGGAAGACGGCGCTGGCCAGGGGGGCGGCCAGCACGAAGCCCCACAGATAGCCCCCCGTGGGGCCGACCAGCACCTGCGCGCCGGCGCTGAAGCCGGCGAAGACGGGCAGTCCTGCCGCGCCCAGCGCGACGTAGACGGCCTGGCTCAGGGCCGCTGCGCCCGGCGGCAGGGCCAGGGCGGCCAGGAGCACGCCCAGCACCTGCAGGGTGACGGGCACCGGGGTGAAGGGCAGCGGCACGGAGAGCTGGGCCAGCGCGGCGGTCAGCGCCGCAGCCGCGGCAGCACGGGCCAACAGCGAGACGGGCCAGCTGGACAACGGCCATCATCCTCTCTCGTCGGCCCCCGGGCGGGGCCGTCGGCTCATGCCGGGCGGGCTCGCAAGGTGACGTCGCCGGCGAAGAGGCGCAGCGTCTCACCCGTGCCGACCCGCAGCAGCAGCGCGCCCGAGGCGTCCACCCCGACCAGCTCCCCCTCCACGGGGGCGGCCAGGGTGTCGACCCGCACCGGGCGGCCCTTCCACACGAGGCGCGCCTCGATCTCTCGCGCCACCTCGGCCGCTGCCTCGGCGGGCGACCGGTCCAGGCGCTGCAGGAGCCCCTCCAGCTCCAGCACCACCCGCGCGATGACGGCGGCCCGGTGGGCCCTGCAGCCCAGCTCGACGAGGCCGATGGGCCGGGGGAAGGCGTGCTCGCCGGCGGGCACCGGCTCGACGTTGAGGCCGATGCCGATGACGGCCCACCGGAGCGTCTCCTGGTCGGCGGCCACCTCGGCCAGCACGCCCGACAGCTTCCGTTCGTGCACCAGCACGTCGTTGGGCCACTTCACCGCGGCCGGCTGGCCGCTCAGGGCCTCCACCGCTCGCGCGACGGCCAGAGCCGAGGCCAGGGCCAGGACCGGGGCCTGGCTGGGCTGGCAGCGCGGACGCGCCACCACCGAGAGGTAGATGCCGCCCGGCGGCGACTGCCAGGTCCGCCCCCGGCGGCCCCGGCCGGCCGTCTGGCGGTCGGCCACGACCAGGGTGCCCGCGGGCGCGCCCGCCTCGGCCAGCTGGCGGGCCGCGTCGTTGGTGGAAGGGATGGAGGGGTAGAAGTAGATGGGCCGGGCACCGCTCTCCTCCTCGCCCAGCCGCAGGGCCACCTCCCACGGCAGCGGCCAGTCGGGAATGCCGGCCAGCCGGTAGCCCCCGCGGGGCCGGGCATCGACGGCGTAGCCCAGCTGGCGCATCCGCTCCAGAAGCTTCCACACCGCCGTGCGGGTCACGCCCAGCCGGCGCGCCAGTTCCTGGCCCGAGTGGAAGCGGCCGTCGTCCAGGATGCGCCGCAGCGCCAGGAGTCGTGCCGAGGCCGCCGCGGGCTCGGCCGCATGGCTGCCGCCGGCCGGCGCCGTGGCCTGGCCAGGTGGACGCAGGGGGTTCGCCCGCCCTTCGGCAAATGGTACTGCATGCGAGTGTAAGGTGGGTGGCGTGGATTGTCAACCGAAGATCGGCGCGAGGTTGACAGTTCCCCTTCCGGGTCGACGCCGCCGCCCTCGCGTCCGTCTCCCCGCCGGGCCTGGATCGAGGTGGATCTGGACGCCATCGCGGCCAACGTGCGCCGGCTGGCGGAGCTGGCGCGCCCGGCCCGCCTTATGGCGGTGGTGAAGGCCGACGGCTACGGCCACGGCGCGGTGGCCGTGGCACGCTGCGCCCTGGGGGCCGGCGCCGCCGCGCTGGGGGTGGCCACCACGCCGGAGGGGCTGGCCCTGCGCAGGGCGGGCATCCGGGCCCCCATCCTGGTGCTGGGGGTGGAAGGGGCGGCCGAGCCCCTGCCGGAGCTGGTGGCCGCCGGCCTGACGGCCACCGTGACGACCCTCCCCTTCGCCCGGCGCCTGGCCGCGGAGGCAGCCCGCCAGGGCCGGCGGGTGCCGGTGCACCTCAAGGTGGAGACGGGCATGGGCCGGCTGGGCGCCCTCCCCGAGGAGGCGCCGGCTCTGGCTCGCTGGGTGGCGTCGTCGGGCGGGCTGGAGCTGGAGGGGGTCTACTCCCATCTGGCCACCGCGGACGAACCCGACCGGTCGTACATGGACGAGCAAGCCCGGCGCTTCGCGGCGGTGCTGGAGGCCATCGCGGCCCAGGGAGTGACGGTGCCCCTGCGCCACCTGGCCAACACGGCGGGGCTCCTGGCGGCCCCCGAGCTGCGCTACGACCTGGTGCGGGTGGGGCTCGGGATCTACGGGTACTGCCCCGCCCCTCACCTGGCGGGCCGGGTGCCGCTGCGCCCGGCTCTGCGGCTGCTGGCCGAGGCGGCGGAGGTGCGCCGCCTGCCGGCAGGGGCCGGCATCGGGTACGGGCGCACCCACGTCCTCTCCCGGCCCGCCACGGTGGTGACGCTGCCCGTGGGCTACGCCGACGGCTTCACCCGCCGCCTCTCCCACCGGGCCCGGGCCGTCTGGAAGGGTCGGGTCTACCCGGTGGTGGGGCGCATCTGCATGGACCAGTGCATGGTGGAGACGGGCGAGGACACCCCTCCGGTGGGCGCGGTCATGTGCCTGCTGGGCCCCGGTGAGGAGGGCGAGATGACGGTGGAGGAGGCGGCGCGGCTGACGGGCAGCATCCCTTATGAGATCGTGACGCAGCTGGGCCCCCGCCTGGACCGGGTCTACGTAGGCGGGGCCCCGGACGCGCCCGCCTTGTGACGGGGCCCGCCGTGGGGTAAGATGAGGCTGCCACCAGCACGACCATCCCCCATCCCTCGGGGATGGGAAAGGGGGGCCGACGGTGCCGGGCGTCGATCCCTCGGTGCCCGTCTACCCCATCGGCGTGGTCCAGCGCCTGACCGGGCTCTCCGCGCGGCAGATCCGCTACTACGAGCAGGAGGGGCTCCTCGCGCCGGGCCGCAGCCGCGGCAACCGCCGCCTCTACTCCCTGGCGGACGTGGAGCGGCTGCGCCGCATCAAGGAGCTGTTGGAGCAGGGCCTGACCCTGGAGGGGGTGCGGGCGCTGCTGGCCACCCCGGAGCGTGCTGCGGCCGCCGGGCCGACCCCGGTGGAGCAGGCGACGGCGGCCGCCCCGGGGGGGACGGGCCACCCTCCGCCCGGAGCAGGGGAGCGGGCACCGGTCGAAGGGAGCCATCTGCCCGAGGCGCCCGTGGACCCGGCCATCTTCCGCCAGGCCCGGGGGCGGCGCCTCTCCTCCCTCTTCCCCGTGGACCAGCAGGCCGAGCTGATGCGCCTCCTGGAGCGCCAGCGTCAGCAAGAGGAAACCTGGCCGTCACCTTGACGTCACCTCCCCCGCAGGATCCAGGGCCTCGACGGCGTACCGAGTGGCCGTGATCCAACGCGGGCGGGGTGCCGCCGCGCCCCTGCCCCCTCGAAGGATGGTGCGCCGCAGCGTGGAGCGATCAGACGAGGCCATCGAGACGGTGCTGCGCCGGGCCCAGCAGGACGGGGTCGACTTCGTCCGCCTGCAGTTCACCGACATCCTGGGGGTGGTCAAGAACGTGGCCATCCCCGTCCGCCAGCTGGAGCGGGCCCTGACCCAGGGGATCCAGTTTGACGGCTCCTCCATCGAAGGCTTCGCCCGCATCGAGGAGTCGGACATGATCCTGCGGCCGGACCCCTCCACTTACTGCCTCTTCCCCGGCCTGCGAGCCGAGGGGCGCACGGCCCGACTCATCTGCGACGTCTACCGCCCCGACGGCCGCCCCTTCGAAGGGGATCCCCGGTACGTCCTGCGGCGGGTGCTGCAGGAGGCCGCGGACATGGGGTACCGGGTGATGCTGGGGCCCGAGTGCGAGTTCTTCCTCTTCAAACGCGACGCCGAGGGGCGCCCCACGGTCCAGACCCAGGACGAAGCGGGCTACTTCGACCTCGGGCCCCTGGACCTGGGCGAGGATGCCCGCCGCGACATCGTGCTGGCGCTGGAGTCCATGGGCTTCGAGGTGGAGGCCAGCCACCATGAGGTGGCGCCGGGCCAGCACGAGATCGACTTCAAGTACGATGACGCCCTGGCGGCCGCGGACCGGGTGGCCACCCTCAAGGTGGTGACCCGTACCATCGCCGCGCGCCACGGGCTGCACGCCACCTTCATGCCCAAGCCCATCTACGGCATCGCGGGCAACGGGATGCACACCCACATCTCCCTGGTCACCGAGCGGGGCAACGCCTTCTACGACCCCGACGGGCCGTACCAGCTCTCGGCGGTGGCCCTCCACTTCATCGCGGGCCTGCTGCACCACGCCCGGGGGTTCACCGCCGTCACCAACCCCCTGGTCAACTCCTACAAGCGCCTGGTGCCGGGGTACGAGGCGCCCGTCTACATCTCCTGGTCCGCGCAGAACCGCAGCGCCCTGGTGCGGGTGCCGGCGGGGCGCGGGCCGGCCACCCGGGTGGAGCTGCGCTCGCCCGACCCCTCGGCCAACCCGTACCTGGCCTTCGCGGCGGTGATCGCGGCGGGGCTGGACGGCATCCGCCAGCGGATGGAGCCGCCCCAGTCCCACGACGAGAACATCTACCAGATGAGCCCGGAGCGGCGGCGGGAGCTGGGCATCCGCAGCCTGCCCGGATCCCTGGAGGAGGCGCTGGAGGAGCTGGTGCGCGACGAGGTGGTGGTCCGCACCCTGGGGCCCCACGTCTTCTCCCGGTTCGTGGAGGCCAAGCGCATCGAGTGGGAGGTGTACCGCACCCAGGTGCACCGCTGGGAGGTGGAGCAGTACCTGGGCACCTTCTGAGGGGCGGCCCCGCGCCGGACAGCTCCCCGCCCGACGCACGGCCGGCAGCAGTTGTGCGGCGGGCGGCAGCGTGTATGATAGGGCTAAAGCATCGACAAGGGCGTCCGGATCTCGGCATCCCTCCTGGGGCGGCAGGCGGTCGAGGGGGGTGCGGGGGCGCGGTCGCGGGGAGGGTGGGGAGTCGGAGCCGCCGGCAGCGGCGACGGGACCATGGAGCAGGGCGACTCGCTGGTGCCCGACAGGCCGCTGGTGCTGGGGATGCGGCCTGGCGCCGGGCACGTGCCGCTGGATGACGTGCAGGAGGTGCTCATCGACGAGCAGCGCATCGCCCAGCGGGTGCGGGCGCTGGGCCGGCAGATCTCGGCGGACTACGCCGGCCGGGAGCCCGTGCTCATCGGCATCCTCAAGGGGGCCGTCCTCTTCCTGGCGGATCTGCTGCGCGCGCTGAGCATCCACGCCTCGGTGGATTTCATGGCCATCTCCAGCTACGGCTCGGGCACCCAGTCCAGCGGCGTGGTGCGCATCCTCAAGGATCTGGACCACCCCATCGCGGGGCGGGACGTCCTCATCGTGGAAGACATCGTCGACACGGGCCTCACCATCCGGTACCTCCTCGACAACCTCCGCTCCCGCCGCCCGGCCAGCCTCAGGGTCTGCGTGCTCCTGGACAAGCGGGAGCGGCGCCAGGTGCCGGTGGAGCTGGACTACGTGGGCTTCGAGATCCCGGACCGGTTCGTGGTGGGGTACGGGCTGGACTACGCCGAGCGCTACCGCAATTTACCCTTCATCGGCGTGCTCCGGCCCGAGGTGATCCGCTCCCAGGGCGATCGCTGATGGCCGGGGCCGGTCTCGCCTCTCCCATCATCACCGTGGACCCGGCGGGGCTGCCGGGCGCCGAGCGGGTCCTGGTGATGGACCTGGGCGCCCAGTACACCCTGCTCATCGCCCGGCGCATCCGGGAGCTGGGCGTCTACTGCGAGGTGGTGCCGGGGGACCTGCCGGCCGCCGAGGTGCTGGCGCGCCGTCCCAAGGCCCTGGTGCTGTCGGGGGGGCCGGCCAGCGTCTACCAGCCGGGGGCGCCCCGCATCGACCCGGCCCTCTGGGAGTCGGGGCTGCCCATCTTGGGCATCTGCTACGGCATGCAGCTGATGGCGCAGGCCCTGGGCGGCGAGGTGCGGCGCGGGGAGCGCCAGGAGTTCGGGCGAAGCGAGCTGGAGGTGGCGGGCCAGCCGGGCGCGCCGGGCCCCGGGCGCCTCTTCCAGGGCGTGGCGGAGCCGGGCCAGCGCCTGGTCTGCTGGATGAGCCACGGCGACGTGGTCACCCGGCCGCCGCCGGGCTTCCGCACCGTCGGCCGCACTGCCGTCTCGCCCGTGGCGGCCATGGAGCACGAGACGCGGCCCCTCTTCGGGGTGCAGTTCCACCCCGAGGTGGCCCACACCCCCTTCGGGATGGCGCTGCTGCGCCACTTCCTCCTGGACCTGGCGGGCGCGGCGGGCGGCTGGGACGTGCGGGGCTTCGGCCGCCGGGCGGTGGAGGCGCTGCGGGAGCGGCTGCCGGAGGGGCGGGCCGTGGTGGCCGTCAGCGGGGGCGTCGACTCGGCCACGGCCGCGGCCGTGGTGCACCGGGCCATCGGCGACCGGCTGGTGGGCATCTTCGTGGATCACGGCCTGATGCGGCGGGGCGAGCCGGAGTTCGTGCGGCGGGAACTGGGGGAGCGCCTGGGCATCCCGCTGGTGACCCTGGAGGCGGGGCCCCGGTTCCTTCAGGCGCTGCGGGGGGTGCGGGACCCCGAGGAGAAGCGGCGCATCGTGGGGCGGGAGTTCATCCGCCTCTTCGAGGAGGCGGCCTCGGGGCTGGAGGACGTGCGCTACCTGGTGCAGGGCACCCTCTACCCCGACGTGGTGGAGTCGGGGGGCGGCAGGACGGCCACCATCAAGAGCCACCACAACGTGGGCGGGTTGCCCGAGCGCCTGGGCCTGACGCTGGTGGAGCCGCTGCGCTTCCTCTTCAAGGACGAGGTGCGGGCCCTGGCCCGGGAGCTGGGCCTGCCGGCCCGCATCGTGGAGCGCCACCCCTTCCCGGGGCCCGGCCTGGCGGTGCGCATCGTGGGCGAGGTGACGCCCGAGGCGCTGGAGACGGTGCGGGCGTGCGACGCCATCGTGATGGAGGAGGTGGAGCGGGCCGGGCTGGATCGGGAGGTGTGGCAGGCCTTCGCGGTCTGGACCGGCAGCTACAGCGTGGGGGTGAAGGGCGACGCCCGGCTCTACGGGCCCGTGGTCGCGGTGCGCTGCGTGCAGAGCCAGGACGGCATGACGGCCGACTGGGTGCGGCTTCCCTACGAGGTGCTGGACCGCATCTCCCACCGCATCACCAACGAGGTGCCCCACGTCTCCCGGGTGGTCTACGACATCAGCCCCAAGCCCCCGGCCACCATCGAGTGGGAGTGAGGCCGGGGTGGGCGTGGGCGGCCCCCTTCCCCTGCAGCCGCCTCCGGGGACCCTGGACCTGCTGCCCCGGGAGGCGGCCGCGCGCCGCCGGCTGGAGGCCCGGCTGCGGGCCCGCTTCCAGCGGTGGGGCTACCGGGAGGTGATCACCCCCACCCTGGAGCTGGAAGAGGTCGTGCGCCGGGCGGGGGGACAGCTGCCGGCACGGCAGCTCTACCGGTTCGTGGACCGGGAGGGGCAGGTGGTGGTGCTGCGCCCCGACTGGACCGC
>DATCKV010000106.1:0-1985 GCA_036564285.1 Limnochordales bacterium | reverse complement strand
CAGGCCATGCTGAGCCTGCAGAGGCGGCTGCAGGGTGAGGGGGACGGGGCGGGCGAGCTGCTGCTGGTCTCCATCAGCCTCGACCCCGAGCGGGACACCCCCGAGCGCCTCAAGGCCTTCTCGAAGGCCCTGGGCGCCGACACGGATCGCTGGCGCTTCCTGACAGGGCCGGGCCTGGCCGTCAAGCTCGCGGTGGGCAGCGGCTTCGGCGTCTACTACGAGACTCCACCGGTCGTCTACGACAGCCGCTACGTGCTGGTGGATGCCACGGGCCAGGTCCGGGCGGCGTACCGCGGCCCGCACCTGGACGTCGACGGGGTCCTGCAGGACCTGGAGCGGCTGCGCCGGGAGGCGGCGGCTCGAGGGGCGGCGCGGCTTGCGTACGCCGCTGCCCACTGGCTGGCCTGCTACCCGGCGCGCTGAAGCGCGCAAAGCGAGGCAAGAGGAGGCGGTGCGAGATGGCCGTTCACCAGACCGGACCCGGGGCGACGGCCGCGGCGCGCCCGGCTGACGAGGCCGGGGCCGTCCACAGGCAGCCCGATTCCCTCCCCGAGGTGCAGGCGCGGCCCCGGGGCGCGGCCGCGGCGACCCTCATCTACCTGGCCGTCACCGCCGCGGCGTGGGCCTACATGTACTTCACGCTGCTGCACGCAGCGTCGGCCAGGCCGTGAGGGGAGGCACCGGCATGGAGGTGGACCGGTACGAACGTCAGTGGATGATCCTGACAGGGGTCACCCTGGCGGTCCTCTTCGTGGCCATCCTGGGCTCCGTGGTGGGAGCCGGCATCCAGGTGCCGGGCGTGGAGGGGCGGGTGGACCCTCGCTCCCTGGCCTCGACGCCGCCCTTCGACCGGCCCGGCGTGCGCCAGCTGGGCCCCGGCCGCTACGAGGCCACGCTGGTGGCCTTCATCTGGGCTTACTCGCCCAACGAGATCCGGGTGCCGGCCGGGTCCACGGTCACCTTCAACCTGACCAGCCGGGACGTCGTCCACGGCTTCCGCATCCTGGACACCCCGGTCAATACCATGGTCATCCCCGGCCAGGTCGTGCGGGTGACCCACACCTTCGACCGGCCGGGCACCTACCTGTTCCTCTGCCACGAGTACTGCGGCATCAACCACCACACCATGTACGGACGGATCATCGTCGAGTGAGGAGGTGGCCCGGATGGCGACCCTGAGCCCGGCCGAGCGCCGGCTGGTGGCGTGGCACCTGTACGTGGCCGTGCTGGCCCTGGCCCTGGGAGCCTCCCTGGGGCCCCTGCAGGCCCTGGAGCACATGGGGGTCAACCTGTACCGCTACGTGCCCTTCCTGGCCTCCTACTACCAGGGCCTCAGCATCCACGGCGTGCTCAACGTGCTGGTCTGGACCACGTTTTTCATCAGCGGCTTCCTCACGTTCGTCACCTCGGCCACCCTGCGCAGGCCCCTCTACAGCCTGCGGCTGGGCTGGCTCGCCTTCGCCTCGATGGCGTCGGGGGTGGCCCTGGCGGGGTGGGCCCTGGTGACCAATCAGGCCACGGTGCTCTTCACCTCCTACCCGCCCCTCAAGGGGCACCCGGCGTACTACGTCGGGCTCACCCTGGTGGTGGTGGGCACGTGGCTGGTCTCGGCCAACCTCTTCCTGACCTGGCGGCAGTGGCGGCGCGAGCACCCCACCCAGCGCACCCCGCTGGGCGCCTTCGGCGCCCTGGTCACCTTCGTCATGTGGGACCTGGCCAGCGTGGGGCTGGCCGTGGAGGCCCTCTTCATGCTCATCCCCATGTCGCTGGGGCTGGTGCAGGGCACCGATCCCCTGCTGGCCCGGGCGTTCTTCTGGTTCACCGGCCACCCCATCGTCTACTTCTGGCTGCTGCCGGCGTACGTGTCGTGGTACAGCATGCTGCCCAAGCAGGCCGGCGGCAAGCTCTTCAGCGACCCCCTGGCCAGGCTCGCGCTGCTGCTGTTCATCCCCTTCTCCATCCCGGTGGGCTTCCACCACCAGTTC
>DATCKV010000105.1:0-3261 GCA_036564285.1 Limnochordales bacterium | reverse complement strand
CGGGAGCAGGTGGTCGATGCGCTCCGCTCCGTGATGGATCCCGAGCTCCACCGCAGCATCGTCGACCTCGAGATGGTCAAGGACGTGCGCATCCGCGACGGTCTGGTGGAGGTCGACGTGGTCCTGACCGTGCCCGGCTGCCCCCTGCGCACCCGCATCGAGCGCGACGTGCAGGGCCGGCTGCGCGAGCTGCCCGGGGTCAAGGAGGTGCGGGTGCGGCTGGGGGAGATGACCGAGGCGGAGCGCCAGGCGCTGGTCAACCGGCTCAGCCCGCGCCGCCAGGCCCGCTCGGCCATCCTCGACCCGTCGTCGCGCACCACCATCATCGGGATCTCCAGCGGCAAGGGCGGCGTCGGCAAGTCCACGGTCACCGTCAACCTGGCCGTCGCGCTGAGGGCGCTGGGCCGGCGGGTAGGCGTGCTGGACGCGGACATCTACGGCTTCAGCGTGCCCAAGCTCCTGGGCATCAAGGGGCGCCCCGTGGTGCTGGACGGCGCCCTGGTGCCGCAGGACGCCTACGGGCTGCAGGTCATCTCCATGGGCTCCCTGGTGGAGGAGGACACCGCCATCGTCTGGCGGGGGCCCATGCTGATGAAGGCGCTGGAGCAGTTCTTGAAGGACGTGCTGTGGGCGGACCTCGACTACCTGCTCATCGACATGCCGCCCGGCACCGGCGACATCCCCATCAGCATGTACCAGCTCATCCCCCAGAGCTACCTCCTGGTGGTGACCACCCCTCAGCCCGTGGCCGCGGTGGTGGCCCGGCGGGTGGGCCGGATGGCGGAGAAGACCAACCAGACCATCCTGGGCGTCATCGAGAACATGGCCTACTTCATCTGCCCCCACTGCGGCACCCGGGAGGAGATCTTCGGCAGCGGGGGCGGGCAGCGCATCGCGGAGATCCTGGGCGTGCCGCTGCTGGCCCGTCTGCCCCTGGACACCCGCCTGCGGCGCTCGGGTGACGAGGGGGCGCCCCTGGCGGCGGAGCCGGAGGATCCCATCGGGCGGGCCTTCATGGAGGCGGCCCGGGCCCTGGAGCGGCGGGTGGCCGAAGCGGTGCCGTCCGCGCCGCCCTTCATCCCCATGCCCCGCTGAAGCCAGGGGCGCTCAGGCGCCGGCGTCGGGCCCCGAGCCGGCCGCGGCGGCGGGGGTCGGCGGGAGCGGCTCGGCCTCGCCGCAGGGAGCGTCGGGCCGCGCGGAGCCCTCCAGCAGGGCGCCCCAGCGCTCCAGGGCGGCGCGCATGCGCTGCTTGAAGTCGCCCAGCGACATGAGCTGGGAGATGCTGGCCATCCCGGCGAAGGCCTCGTACAGCTCCCGGGCCTCCCGGTAGGCCTGCAGCACCTCCTCCAGACGGCGCTCGGCGTCGGCCAGGCGCCGGCTCAGCTCGTCGTTGGCCCGGGCCAGGGCCGCCTGACGGGCCTGGGCCTCCTGCAGGCGGGCCTGCGTGCCCGCGGCTGACTCCAGGGCGGCTGCGGTCGCTCGGGCCCAGGCGGCCAGGGCTGCCGGGGTGGGCTGGGGGAGGTCGGCCAGCCGGGCCTCCACCTGGTCCAGTCGGTGGTGGAGGCGCGCGATGTATTCGGGCAGCCCCTCGAAGGCCTCCACCAGCTCCGGCCTCACCGTCAGCGCCGCGGCCGATGCGGGGGCGGAAGCCGGGGCGGCGGCCGGCGGGCGGCCGTCGGCTCCCTCGCGGCGCAGCACGTTGTAGTAGAGCATCGCGACGGCCGTGGGCGAGCGCTGGGGAAGGGCTTCGGCCACCTGGCGGAAGGCCTCGCTGAGGGGCAGGCCGCGGGCCTGGCAGTCGGCCACGATGCGGCGCGCCTGCTCCTTCTCCGCGGGGGTCCAGGCCTTCCGGCTGCTGCGCAGGCGGCGCGCAGCCTGCCGGGGCCGCTGGCCGGGGGCCGCGACGGCCATGGGGTTGCCTCCTTCCGGATGGTGCTTCCTTCCCAGGATCTGCCCGGGACGGCGGGGGCCTATGCGCTCACGGAGAGCCAGGCGCCAGGCCCCTGTGCAGGAGCGCGTCGAGGCTCTGGGGCGCCCGGCGGGCCTCCAGCAAGGGGTCGCGCCGGCCTGGCAGCCACCGGTGGGCGTTGGCCACGGTGAAGTCCGCCGGGACCACCTGCTCCAGTTCTTCCCACGTGACGGGCACCGAGACCGGCGCGCCCGGCAGAGCCCGGGGCGAGTAGGGCGCCACCACCGTGCGGCCGCGCAGGTTCTGGTAGGGATCCACGTAGACCCGGCCGCGGCGCAGGACCACCCGCCTGCGGTCTGTGACCAGGTCCGGCCGCAGCTCGGCCAGGGCCCGGCCGATGGCGGCCGCCGCCCGGCTGGTGACCGCGTAGGGGTACCGGGGTACCAGGGGGATGCAGACGTGGACGCCGGTGGCCCCCGACAGCTTCGGCACGGCCCGCAATCCCAGGGCTTCCAGGGCCGGCCTCAGCCACAGCGCCACCCGCCGGCTCTCCTCGAAGCCCGAGGGCGGGTCGGGGTCCAGGTCGATGACCAGCAGGTCGGGGTGGTCGGGGTCGGCGGCCGTGGACATCCACGGGTGGATCTCGACCGCGGCCAGGTTGCCGAGCCATGCCAGCACCGCCGGGCTGTCGGCCATGACGTACTCCACCGAGCGGCGCTCGTGCTCGATGCGCGCCGTCGGCACCCACGCGGGGCGGGGGAACGGAGCCTGCTTCTGGTAGAAGGAGGGCCCCTCGATGCCCCGGGGGAAGCGGGTGAGCACCAGCGGTCGGCCGGCCAGGTGCGGCAGCATCAGGGCGCTGACCTGCACGTAGTACTCCACCAGGCGCGCCTTGGTGATCCCGTCCCGGGGCCACAGGACCCGGTCCGGGTGGGTCAGGCGCACGTCGCGCCCGCCGACGCGGACGGTCCGGGCCTGGCTTCGGTCGCCGGCGGGGCTCACGGCGGCATGCCCACCACCGAGGCGTGGCGCAGCCACCCGGCCCCGGTGCGCTCCAGGTAGCGTACCCGCACCTGCACCACCGGCGCCGTCCAGCGCATGGCCGCGGCCTCCCGGGGCAGGCGCGCCGCGGGGGCGGGCAACGCGAGCCCCGGGGGAGGCTCCGCCCGCGCCAGCGGGTCGAGGAGGGCCCGCAGGCGGCGCTGCTCGGGGGCCGACAGGCCCGCGCCCACCAAGCCTGCCAGGCGGCCCGGGGGCGACGCCACCGCCACCGAGCGGATGCCGTCGGCCCCGGCCGGCACGAAGCCCACCACCCACATCGCCTCCTCCTTGTAGGGCTTCACCTTGAGCCA
>DATCKV010000104.1:0-4323 GCA_036564285.1 Limnochordales bacterium | reverse complement strand
GCGAAGTCGGCCAGGCGCTCCCGGTCGATCTGAACCCGGATCCACCCCGACGGCTGCACCTCGGCCTGCGCCCCAGAGAAACCCGAAGCGATGCGCTGGGCCAGCTCCTCGGCCGTCACCGCCGCGACCGCAGACGTCGTCGTCTCCATCTGGCCTCCAACCCCCCGCGCCGCGCGCGAGGGCCCGGATGCGGCTCCGGGCCCTCGCCGCCCTCAACGGACGGGGACCGTCAGCCCCTCCCGCTGGATCTTCTCCTGGAGCTTGAGCACGCCGTGAAGGAGCGCCTCGGGCCTGGGCGGACAGCCGGGCACGTAGACGTCCACCGGCACCACCAGGTCGACGCCGTCCACCACGTTGTACGAACCCCAGTAGGGCCCGCCGTTGACCGCGCAGACGCCCATGGCGATGACCCAGCGGGGCTCGGCCATCTGGTCGTAGAGGCGCTTCACCACGTCGGCCATCTTCTCGTTGACGGTGCCGGCCACGATCATGAGGTCCGCCTGCCGGGGCGAGGCCCGGAAGATCATGCCGAAGCGGTCGAAGTCGTAGCGGGACGCGCCGGTGGCCATCATCTCGATGGCGCAGCAGGCGATGCCGAAGAGCATGTACCAGAGGGAGGACTTGCGGCTCCAGTTGATCACCTTGCGAAGGTTGGTCAGCACGATCCCCGGCATGGGGCCCACTTCGGTCGCGGTCGCGGCCGCGGCGCCGCTCACACCCACTGCAGCACCCTCCTCTTCCAGGCGTAGACCAGCCCGATCACCAGCACGAAGAGGAAGATGGCCATCTCCGCCAGCGCCGGCCACCCCAGGCTCTGGAAGACCACGCCCCACGGGTACAGGAAGACCGTCTCCACGTCGAAGATGACGAAGACCAGGGCGAAGATGTAGTAGCGGATGTGGAAGCGGGTCTGAGCCTCGCCCACCGGGGGCGAGCCGCACTCGTAGACGGCCAGTTTCTGCGGGTACGGGTTGTGGGGTCGTAACAGTGACGACAATCCCCAAGTGACCAACACAAAAAGAACCGCGGCGACCGCGAAGACCGCCACGTCGATGTAGGCGTCCACTGCCGACCCCCCGTGCCCACCGGCCCGGGCGTGGCGCCGCCGCAGTGCGGCGCCGCCTCGCGCCAGACCGTAGGAATTATAGTCGGCGCTAAGAAGCACCGTCAAGGAACGGCTTCGGAGGGCCTCCGGGCCCGGTCTCCCCCGGTCCGCTCCCGCCCGGGCACGAGCGCCCACGGGGTGCGTTGCCGGCCCGTCCCGAGCGGGGTATAATTCGCCTGCTCTGTCGTTACTCCTGCGGTGCCGGAGGAGGGGTGGCGTGACGGGCGCCAGCGCCGAGGCCCGGGTCGCGATCGTCTCGCTGGGCTGCGCCAAGAACCTGGTGGACAGCGAGGTGATGGCGGGCCTGCTGCAGGAGGCCGGCTTCGACCTGACGGGCGACACCTCCCGGGCCGACGTGGTGGTGGTCAACACGTGCGGCTTCATCGAGCCGGCCCAGCGGGAATCGGTGGACGCCATCCTGGAGCTGGCGCGGGCCCGCAGCGCGGGGCGGCTCCGGGGCCTGGTCGTGGCCGGCTGCCTGCCCCGGCGCTTCTCGGCCGAGGAGGTGGCGCAGGAGCTGCCCGAGGTCGACGCCGTCATCGGCACGGCGGAGCTGCCCATGGTGGCCGACGTGGTGCGCAGCGTCCTGCGCGGCCAGCGAGTGGTGCTGGCCGAGCCGGCGCCCTCCTTCCTCTACCACCACCGCCTGCCCCGCCTGCGCTCGACCCCCGGCCACCTGGCCTACGTCAAGGTCTCGGAGGGCTGCGACCACCCGTGCACCTTCTGCACCATCCCCCGCATCCGGGGGCCGTACCGCAGCCGCCCCATGGAGTCCATCGTGGAGGAGGTGCGGCGCCTGGCCGACGAGGGGGTGCAGGAGGTGGTGCTCATCGGGCAGGACACCACCATGTACGGGGCGGACCTGTACGGCCGGCTGGCCCTGCCCGAGCTCCTGCGGCGCCTGGGGCAGACGGGCATCCCCTGGATCCGGCTCCTGTACGCCTACCCGGCCCACGTGACGCCCGATCTCCTCGCGGCCATGGCCGAGACGCCGGCGGTCTGCCACTACCTGGACGTGCCGCTCCAGCACGCCTCGGACCGCATCCTGCGGGCCATGCGCCGCTGGGGCAGCCGGCAGGCCTACGAGCGTCTGCTGGCGGCAGTGCGGGAGGCCATGCCCGACGCAGCCGTGCGCACCACCTTCATCGTGGGCTTCCCGGGCGAGACCGAGGCGGATGTGGAGGCGCTGCTGGACTTCGTGGAGGGCGCGGAGCTGGACCACGTGGGGGTCTTCGTCTACTCCCGGGAGCAGGGCACGCCCGCGGCCGCCATGGAGGGCCAGGTGCCGGCCCGGGAGAAGGGGCGCCGGCGGGCGGCGGTCATGGCCCGCCAGCAGGCGGTGCTGGAGCGGGTGGCCCGGCGGCGGCTGGGAGCCCGGGTGCCCCTGCTGCTGGAGCGGCCGGGGCGATCGGCCGGCGAGTGGATGGCCCGCAGCCCGTACCAGGCTCCCGAGGTGGACGGGGTGACCTGGATCCGGGTGGAGGGGGGAGCTCCCGGGCAGCGGGTGGAGGGGTGCATCACCGGGCGGGTCGGGCCGTACGACTACCGCGCGGTGGCGCAGGACCCGGGCCTGGGCGGGGCCCAGGCCACGTGCTATAATCGGGCCGCGAGGGCGTCTCGCTGACGAGCGCCGCGACGTCAGGGTTTGGGGGTTCGTGACGACTACGGAGGGGCCGCGTCGGCACCGGAGGCGGCCCCTTTTTACGTTGCCATGGGCAAGCGAGCGGGCTGGCGGTGGCCCGTGGTGGCCGTCGCCTTCGTCTTAAGCCTGGGGGCGCTGCTGGCGGCCCAGCGGGTGCTGGTGGAGCGGCGCCAGCAGCCCGCCCTGAGCCAGCTGGCGCGGCTGCCGGGGGTGGAGCGGGCCTGGATCGAGGGCGAGGGCTCGGTGCGGGGCCTGTGGGTCCGCGTCGCCCCCACCGACGACCTGCCGGGGCTGGTGGCGGCCCTGGAGCGCCTGGCCGCGTCGGGCCGGCTGGGCCGGGTGGACGAGTTGGTGCTGGTGGACGCCCGCACCCCGGCCCTCGTCGCGGCCCACCACACCCTGGGGCTGACGCTGCAGGAGGGCAGCGCGTCGGGCGCCTTTACGGAGATGGCCCGGCGGGTGCAGGACGAGGCCCGGCGCCTGGGCCTCAGGGAGAGCCGGGTCTGGGTCGACTCCCGGCGGGTCTACGCGCTGCTGCGGGACGACGACGGCTACCTGGTGGACGTCATCCCCCGGCCCGGTCCGGCGGAGGGCGCCGAGCCCACCCTGCCCGTGCGGGTGGCGGTGGACGCGCCGTACCTCTCCGCGGCCGGCGGGCTCGGGGACGGCGGGGGGCCGCTTCGGTGATCCGGGAGATCCTCGTGGGCATCCTGGCGGCGGCCGTGGTCTTCGCCGGGCTCAACGAGGTCAACCTGTGGCCCCTGCTGGTGATGGCCGGCGGCTTCCTGGCGGTGCGCTACCTGGCCGTGGAGGGGCGCATGCCGGGCGGGCGGCGGTTCGAGGTGGTGCAGGGCGAGGGCGACGGCCGCTCGGCCGTCACCTTCGACGACATCGGCGGCCAGGAGATGGCCAAGCGGGAGCTGATGGAGGCCCTCGACTTCGTGCGCCAGCCCGAGCGGGCCCGGCGCCTGGGCATCCGGCCGCTTAGGGGCATCCTGCTGGCCGGGCCGCCGGGCACCGGCAAGACGATGATGGCCCGGGCCGCGGCGGGCTACACCGATGCCGCCTTCCTGGTGGCCAGCGGATCGCAGTTCGTGGAGATGTACGCGGGGGTGGGCGCGCAGCGGGTGCGGGAGCTCTTCCGGCGGGCCCGCCTCCTGGCGCGCCAGCGCCGCAGCCGCACGGCCATCATCTTCATCGACGAGCTGGAGGTGCTGGGCGGCCGGCGGGGCCGCCACACCAGCCACCTGGAGTACGACCAGACCCTCAACCAGCTCCTGGTGGAGATGGACGGCATGGGCAGCCGCGCCGACGACGTGCAGGTGCTGGTCATCGGCGCCACCAACCGCATGGACCTGCTGGACCCGGCCCTGCTGCGGCCGGGCCGCTTCGACCGGGTCGTGCGGGTGGACCTGCCGGACCGGGAGGCGCGCCTGCAGATCCTGCGGATCCACACCCGCCACCGTCCCCTGGCCGACGACGTGGACCTGGAGGCGGTGGCGCGGGAGACCTTCGGCTTCTCGGGGGCCCACCTGGA
The DNA here is from genome assembly GCA_036564285.1 of Limnochordales bacterium. Taxonomy (GTDB): domain Bacteria; phylum Bacillota; class Limnochordia; order Limnochordales; family Geochordaceae; genus Geochorda. The sequence goes on along the minus strand of DATCKV010000104.1, from coordinate 39 downwards.
GGCGGTGGTCAACGAGGCGGCCATCGCGGCCCTGCGGGC
>DATCKV010000103.1:0-11906 GCA_036564285.1 Limnochordales bacterium | reverse complement strand
GCCGCTGTCGATGCACTCCCCGTACTCCACCAGGATGCGCTCCACCCGCTCCAGGTCCTCGTCGCTGGCCCGCTCCGCCGCCAGCTGGGCCGCCAGCGCCTCCAGGGCCGTGCGCACGTCGAAGATCTCGGCCACGTCCTTGAGGGAGATGTCGGCCACGTAAGCCCCCTTGCGGGGGATCATGACGACGAAGCCCTCGTGCTCCAGCTTGCGGATGGCCTCCCGGACCGGGGTGCGGCTGACGCCCAGCTCGTCGGCCAGCTGCACCTCCATGAGGCGCTCTCCCGGCTTGAGGGCGCCTCCGATGATGGCCTCCCGCAGAGCCTCGAAGACCAGCTCCCGCAGAGGCTTGTAGTTGTCCAGCTTGAGGGGCGACAGCCCACCGGGCACCGACCGCCGGCCGCTCCTTCCCGCGAGGCTATCCGGGGCGGGATCCTAGTCGGGATTGTACCACGGTCCTGCCGGGGCGCCAGCGGGCCGCCAGGTCGCCGGCCGGCAGCGGGCTCACCCACACCCACACCGCCAGCCCGGCAGCGGCTGCCCGGCGACGCATCACCTCGGCCAGCTCGGGCCCCCGCTCCGGGGAGGTCAGGGCGAAGACCGCCGAGCCGCTTCCCGTCACGCCGGCTCCCGCCGCGCCGGCCTCCTCGAAGAGGGAGAGGAGGCGGGCGGTCTCGGGGCTGAGCCGGCAGGCCGCGGCCGCCAGGTCGTTGCGCACCCGCCGGCGGACCTCCGCCAGCTCGCCCCGGGCCAGGGCCGCCACCAGGGCATCCACGTCCGGGCAGCCGCCCCCGTCGGGGGCGGCCGAGGGCCCGCTCTGCCGATCCCACAGACGGTACGCCTCGGAGGTGGCCACCCGGGCCTCGGGCACCGCCACCACGCACGAAGCCTCAAGCCGGCACTCGATGGGCGTCAGGCGCTCGCCGAGCCCCCGGGCCCGCTGCACCCCGCCCCGCACGCAGAACGGCACATCGGCGCCCACCTCGGCCCCCACCGCCTCCAGCTCGGCCTCGGTGAGGCCCAGCGCCCACAGGCGGTTGAGGGCGCGCAGGGCCGCCGCGGCGTCGCTGCTCCCCCCGCCCAGGCCGGCCCCCACGGGGATGCGCTTGACGAGCCGCATGTGCACCGCGGGCGGCGTCCTGCCCGCCCGCCGCGCCAGGGCCAGCGCGGCCCGCAGCACCAGGTTGCCGGGCACCTCCCCGCCCTCGACCGCCGGCCCGGGCGAAACCCGCTCCGCCGTCGGCACCCCCGCTCGGGCCAGGGCCTGCGCCTGCGGCCCCGTCACCTCCAGACTCAGCTGGCCCGGCGGCTGCCCGGGCTCCAGGCGCAGGGCCAGCTCGTCGGCGGGCTCCACCGCGGCCATCACCGTGTCGATCTCGTGATACCCGTCCGGCCGCCGCCCCAGCACGCAGAGGGCCAGGTTGACCTTGGACAGGGCCCGCTCCCGGATGGACCGTGCGCCGTCCGGCTCCCCGAGCCCGTCCCTCACGGCAGGACCGACCTCACCGCGTCCCGCACCCACCGCCACAGCCGGGCCGGCCCGGAGACCGGCTCCACCGATGCGCCCGCCAGCGCCTCCACCCGCGCCGCCTCCCGGCCGTCGATCTGGCCCACCACCCAGCCCACGGCTTGCCCCTTCTCGATGGGCGGCGCCAGGTCAGGACGGAAGAGCACCGAGCGGGTCACCCCCCGCCGGTCTCCCCCCAGGGTCAGCACGTAGAGCATCCGGGAGGCCGTGACGGGCACCCGCTCCGGCTGCCCGCCCCGCAGGCGCAGCTCCCCCACCTGCTCGTCGGGCAGGGCCAGCACCACCGGGCGGAAGGCCCGGAAGCCGAACTCCAGCAGGCGCGACGCCTGCTCCACCCGGGCGTCGTCGCTGTCGGCCCGCATCACCACGGCGATGAGCCGCCGCCCGTCCCGCTCGGCGGTGGCCACCACCGAGTAGCCTGCCTGGCTGGTGAAGCCGGTCTTGAGCCCGTCGACGCCCGGCACCGCTCCCACCAGCCGGTTGGTGTTGGTCATGACGAACCGGGGCTGCTCCCGGAAGACCCGGGAGCGAATGGAGGTCCACCGCAGCACCTCGGGGTAGCGCGTCACCAGCTCCCGGGCCATGATGGCGATCTCTCGGGCCGTGGTGACGTTGGCATCCTCGCCCCCCTCCTGGGGCAGCCCGTGGGCGTTGACGAAGCGGGTGGCCTTGAGGCCCAGCTCCTGGGCCCGGCGGTTCATGAGGGCCACGAAGGCGCCCTCGGTGCCGGCCACGTGCTCCGCGATGGCGACGGCGGCGTCGTTGGCCGAGGCGATGGCCAGGGCCTCCATCAGCTGCTGCAGGCTCCAGGTCTCCCCCGCGGCCAGGTAGACCTGGGAGCCGCCCATGGACGCCGCCTCCTTGCTGATCCGGACGGGATCGTCGAGGGAGACGTGCCCCGCCTTGACCGCGTCCATGGTCACCAGCATCGTCATGACCTTGACGATGCTGGCGGGATGCACGGGCTCGTCCGCGCCCTTCTCGAACAGCACCTGCCCGGTGCCGGCGTCGATGAGGATGGCCGACGGGACGGAGACGTCGAAGCCCACCCGCCCCGGGGTGTTGGGCGAAGCCCGCTCCACGTCGGCCCCCGGCGCGCCCCGCCGGTCCGGGCTCGCTCCCGACGACCCCGGCCCGCCCCGGGTGCCGGTCCAGACCAGGGCCAGCACCGCGGCCAGCGCGGCCCCGACCGCTGCCCACCGCAGCCAGCGAGGCAAAGGGGCGCCCGCCCCTCCCCGCCTCCCGTCCGCATCGCCGCCCACCCGACGTGGCCACCTCACGCCGCATCACACCCCCGGGCGCCTGTCCGAGGCCGGCCGGGCCTCACGCGCCGTACTTGTTGAGCCGCCCCGCATGGGCCAGCATCAGAGGCAGGATCTCGGTGGCCCGGATGTGCCCCAGGCTGCCGTGCGCGCACTCGCTCTCGCCGAACTTGCGCACGTGCCGGTCCCGCCGGGCCGTCCTGGCCCACAGCAGCAGGGGCACCGGGTGCCAGCTGTGGGAGCGGAGCAGGGCCGGGGTCGAGTGGTCCCCCGTGATGACCAGCACGTCGGGCTGCCGCTCCAGAAGGGGCGGGAGAGCCCGGTCCACCTCCTCGATGACCCGGCTCTTGCGGGCCCAGTCGCCGTCTTCGCCGGCGCTGTCGGTGCCCTTGATGTGGATGAAGAGGAAGTCGTAACCGTCCCACAGCTCCAGGGCCTGCGCGATGGCGTCGGCCGGCTCGGGCCCGGGGGTGAAGGTGTCCATCCCCACCAGCCGGGCCAGCCCCCGGTACATGGGGTAGTACGCCACGGCCGCCGCCCGCAGCCCGAAGAGCTCCGGCAGCTGGGGCAGGTGCGGCAGCCGGTCGAAGCCGCGCAGCAGGATGGCGTTGGCCGGATGCTCCCCCTCCAGGATCGTGTACGCCTGCCGGATGAACTCGTTGACTACCGCGGCCGTCCGCTCCGCCTCCGGCTTCAGCGCCCGCACGGGCAACGCCGGCACCCCCGTGGCCTGGGGGTCCGAGTCGCTGAGCTCGGCCGACAGCCCCGGGCCCCTGAAGATGACCACGGCCCGGTGCTGCATCTCCGGCTCCACCCGCACCGAGACGCCCTCCAGATGGATCCGTTCGTTGAGCAGGCGCGCGAGCCGGGCGCAGGTCTCGGTGGGAATCCGTCCCGCCCGGCGGTCCGTGATGATGTCGCCCTGCCGCGTGGCGAAGTTGGCCCGGGCCGCCACGTCCTGCGGCTCCAGGGTCAGCCCCACGCCCAGGGCCGACAGCACGCCCCGCCCCACCTGGTAGCGCTGGGGGTCGTAGCCGAAGAGGCCCAGGTGCCCGGGCCCGCTGCCCGGCGTCACCCCGGCCGCGACCGGCACCGACAGCCCGCAGGAGCCCTCGGCAGCCAGCCGGTCCATGTTGGGGGTGCGGGCCGCCTCCAGCTCCGTCAGGCCGGTCTCGGGGTGGGGAAGCCCGCCCAGCCCGTCCATGACCAGCAGCACCATCTTGCCGCCGCTCTTCGCCAGCGGCCGCAGAAACTCCAGCAACGATGCCACCCCTCCCTCATCTTGCCCGGCCGACCGGGGACTTCTTACCGCGCCGGCGCGACCCTTCCCTGTTGCGGCTCGGGCCCAGCTGCGAGAGGTCGGGCCGGCCCGGCGTGGAATACCCTGCAGCGGGGACCCTGATGCTGGCCAGCGACCGGGTCTTCCGGCGGCTCATCCTGGGCGTGGCCGGCCACCCCACGGTGAGCCGGGTGGTGACCCGCCACGGGCTCTCTCTGGGCGCCCGCCGCTTCGTGGCGGGCGAGACCCTCCGGGAAGGCCTGGGCGCCGTGGCCTCCCTGCGCGCCCGGGGCCTCCTGGCCACCCTCGACTTCCTGGGCGAGAAGGTGACGGACCGGGCCGCGGCGCGGCAGGCTGCGGCCACCTACGTGGAGATGCTGCGCACCCTGGCCGAGGCCGGCCTGGAGCCCAACGTCTCCCTCAAGGCCAGCCAGATGGGCCTGACCGTCGACCCTCGAGCCTGCCTGGCCAACGTGCGGGAGGTGCTGCAGGCCGCAGCCTCGGTGGGCGGCTTCGTCTGCATCGACATGGAGGAGTCGGCCCTGGTGGAGGCGACCCTGGCCCTGTACCGCACGCTGGCCCAGGAGTTCCCGGGCCGGGTCGGGGTGGTGCTCCAGGCCTACCTCTACCGCAGCGAGGAGGACCTGCGGGCCCTGCTGCCGCTGCGCCCCCACGTGCGGCTGTGCAAGGGAGCCTACAGCGAGCCCCCTGCCGTGGCCTACCCCCGCAAGCGCGACGTGGACCGCAACTTCCTCAGGCTCCTGGAGATCGCGCTGGAGGGGGCGGGCTTCACCGCCGTGGCCACCCACGACGAGCGCATTATCGCCGAGGCCAAGCGGATGGTGCGCGGCGCCGGGGCCGCCGGGCGCTCCGAGTTTCAGATGCTGTACGGGGTGAAGCCCCGCCTGCAGCAGGCCCTCGCGGCCGAGGGGTGGCCCGTGCGCATCTACGTCCCCTTCGGCACCCACTGGTACCCCTACTTCGTCCGGCGCCTGGCGGAGCGCCCGGCCAACGTGGCCTTCGTGCTGCGGGGCCTGTGGGGCTGACGGCACGGGCCGGCCCGGGGGCACCCGTGCCGGTCAGGCCGCGTCCTCGGCCACCCGCTGCCGCAGCTCCCGCACCAGCTGGCAGGCCTGCTCGTAGCGCCCGAAGGAGGGGATGATGTAGACCCCCGCGACGTACGGGCGGGCCTCCAGCGCCACCCTCAGGGCCACCTCCATGCCGAGGCGCTCGGCCCCGTCCCCCGCCTTGCGCAGATCCTCCCGGATGGAATCGGGGATGGAGATGCCCGGCACCTCGTTGTGCAGGTACTCGGCGTGCTGGTAGCTGCGCAGGGGCAGCACCCCCAGCAGCACGGGCACGGGCGGCCGACCCCCCAGCCGCTCGTAGACCCGCAGCAGCGGTTCCACCTCGAAGAGGGGCTGGGTCATGGCGAAGTGCGCCCCCGCCTCCACCTTGCGGGCGAAGCGCTGGAGCTCGGTCTCCAGGTCCTGGGAGACAGGGTTGAGGGCCACTCCGATGAGGAACTCCGTGGCCCTGCCGATGCCCTTGCCGGCCACGTCGACCCCCTGGTTGAGGCGGGCGAGCACCCGCACCAGCCCGATGGAGTCGAGGTCGTAGACGGCCGTGGCGTGGGCGTAGTTGCCCAGGCCCGGCGGGTCGCCCGTCAGGGCCAGGATGTGGCGGATGCCCATGGCGTGGGCGCCCAGCAGGTCGGCCTGGATCCCCATCAGGTTGCGATCCCGGGTGGTGAAGTGGAGGATGGTCTCGACGCCGGCTTCCTGCTGGATGAGGTGCGCGGCCGCCAGCGACGACATGCGCACCTGGGCCATGGGGCTGTCGCCCACGTTGATGGCGTCCGCCCCGGCCTCCCGGATGGCCCGGGCGCCGGCGATGAGTTTCTGCACCACCGGCCCTCGAGGCGGGTCCAGCTCGACGCTGATGACGAAGGCCCGGCCCAGCCGCGCGGCCAGGCGCGACGCCGGGCGCTCCGCCGGGGCAGCCGCCGGCGAGGCCTGCGGGGTCGCCGGGGCCGACCGGGCGCCGGCAGGCGGCGCCGGGGTCGGCCCCGCCGAGACGGTCACCCGGCGCGGGCCGCCCGCTTCCGATCCGCCGGCGGGAGCGGCCGCCGCCAGCGCCCGCTCCCACTCGTCGGGCAGCCGGTGGCCGAGCCCGTCCAGGGCCCGGCGCATGGCCCGGATGTGCTCCGGGGTCGTGCCGCAGCAGCCCCCCACCACTGCCAGCCCCGGCTCACCGGCCACGTTGCGGGTGAACTGCGCGAAGTACTCGGGGATAGCCACGTAGACGTAGCGGCCGCCGACGATGGTGGGAAGGCCCGCGTTGGGCATGGCGGAGAGCCGCACGTGGGGACCCGCCGCCTCCCGCATGGCCCGCAGCGCATCCAGCACCGGCGCCGGCCCCGCCCCGCAGTTGACCCCCACCACGTCGGGCCGCCACGCCTCGGGCAGCGCGGCCAGGGCCGCCCCGGCCTCCCGGGGCGAGACGCCCATCAGCGTGCGCCCCTCCGCGGAGAAGCTCATCTGGGCGATGACGGGCAGCCGGCACGCCTCCCGCACCGCCCGCACCGCCAGCGCCAGCTCCCGGGGGTCCGACATGGTCTCCACCACGAAGAGGTCGACCCCGCCCGCCAGCAGCGCGTCCACCTGCTCCCGGAAGGCGTCCAGCGCCTCCCGCTCCGAGAGCGGCCCGACGGGCTCCAGGGGCTTGCCGGTGGGGCCGATGTCGCCCGCGATGAGCACGGGCACGCCGGCGATCTCCCGGGCGTTGCGGGCGATCTTGACCCCCTGCACGTTGATGGGCCGCACCTGACCCTCCAGGCCGTACCCGGCCAGGCGCACCCGGTTGGCGCCGAACGTGTTGGTGGTGATCATCTCGGCGCCGGCGCGGATGTAGTCCAGGTGCACGCCCAGCACCAGATCCGGGTTGGTCAGGTTGAGGGCGTCGAAGGAGCCCTCCAGGGAGGCCCCCCGCGCGTACAGCAGGGTGCCCGTGGCGCCGTCGGCCAGGAGCACCCGCCCCGGCCGCACCAGCTCCGCGAAGGTCATCCCGGCTCCCTCACGCCAGACCCCGCTCGGCCTTCACCTGCCGCACGGCCTCCACCATGTTGGCCAGCTTCTGCTCCGCTTCCTCCCAGGTGCGGGTCTTGAGGCCGCAGTCGGGGTCGATGTAGAGCCGCTCCGGGTCCAGCACCTCCAGGGCCGCCAGGATGCCCTTCTTGATCGCCTCCACCGGCTCCACCCGGTGGCTGTGCACGTCCACCACGCCCAGGGCGATCTCCTTGTGGGGGCGGTGGCGGCGGAAGAGCTCCAGGATGGCGAAGTCGTTGTTGGCCGCCTCCAGGTCCAGCTGGTCCACGGGCAGGTCCAGCATGCGGGGGTAGATCTTCTCGAAGTGCCCGTAGCAGATGTGGGTGATGGTGTGGGCCGACAGCCCCCGGGTGACGATGCCCAGCGCCTCGATGGCCAGGTCGATCTCCTCGGGGCGGGTGGAGATGGCCGGCTCGTCGATCTGGATGTAGCGGGCGCCGGCCCGCTCCAGGTCCACCGCCTCCTCGTGGATCACCTCGGCCAGCCGCAGCACCAGGGCCCGCCGGTTGGGGTAGTGGTCGTTGAAGGACCAGTCGGCCATGGTGTACGGGCCGGTCAGCATGCCCTTCACCGGGCGGTCCGTGAGGCTCTGGGCGAACTTGAACGCCTCCACCGCCATGGGACGGCGCCGCCCGATGGGCCCCACCACGATGGGCTTGCGGTAGTAGCGGTTGCCGTAGGAGCGCACCAGCCCGCTGATGGCGAAGCCGTCCATCTGCTCGGCGAAGTAGGTGGTCATGTCGCCCCGCTCCATCTCGCCGTGCACCAGGATGTCGATGCCCAGGCGCTCCTGCAGCCGGATGCACGCCTCGGTGGCGCGGCGCTCCTGCTCGGCCAGCTGCTCCCGGGATATCTCGCCCCGGGCGAAGGCGGAGCGGGCCTTGAGCAGGTAGTCGGGCTTGGGGAAGCTTCCCACGCTGGTGGTCAAGAGGGCTGCCATGACGAGGCCTCCTTCTGCGACGGCGATGACGGGGCGCCCGCCACCAGGGCCCGGGCCTCGGCCAGCCGGCGCAGCTTGGCCAGGGCCCTGCCCTGGGGGAGAAACTCCAGACCGCAGCTGGGGCTGAGCAGCACCCGATCCCATCCCTGGCGGCTCGCCACGGCCTCGATGGTGCGGGCCAGTTCGTCGGCGGGCTCCAGGCGCCACCCGCGGCCGTCCACCAGCCCCAGGGTCACCTTCTGATCCAGCCGCACCCCGGCCAGACGGCGCGCCAGGTCGGGCCCCGACGCCAGGTCAAAGCCCAGGATGTCGACCGGGAAGGCGGCCAGCTCCTCGAAGAGGGGCCCGGCGTCGCGGAAGTAGGTGTGCAGGGCCACGGGCACGCCCAGCCCCTCCCGGGCCGTGGCCAGGGCCTCCCGAGCCAGGCGCCGCTCGTCGGGGGTGGCGTCGAAGAGCAGGGCCGGCTCGTCGAACTGGATGACGTCCGCGCCCGCCTCCGCCAGGGCCCGGGCCTCCAGGTTGAGGGCCTCGGCCGCGTCGGCCAGGGCCCGGGCCAGGTCGCCGTAGTGCTCGTCCAGGCTCAGGCGCACGAAGGTGAACGGACCCGGCAGGGCCACCTTCAGCCCGCGCCGGGTCAGGGCCCGGGCCTGGCGCACCTCCCAGGCCAGCGACGAACCCCTGAACCAGATCCGCCCCTTCAGCAGGGGGCGCCGGTAGTAGACGTTGTTGTCGAAGTAGCGCACCAGTCCGCCGATCTCCACGCTGCCCAGGTCCCGGGCGAAGGGGGTCACCAGGTCGTCCCAGCGGATCTGCCCGTCGGTGACCAGGTCGACGCCGGCCTCCTCCTGCTCCCGGATCACCCGGGCCACCGTCTCGCGCACCGTCTGCTCCAGTTCCCTCACCGACAGGCGGCCCGACTCGAAGCGGTTGATGGCGTTGCGCACGTTGGGGCCTTCGGAGCCCTCGGGGAGCTTGGGGTAGCTGCCGACGACCGTGATGGGTAGCACGCCCGCCGCCTTCTCCTTTCCCGCCTGCTCTCGCCTACCCGGCCGGGCCCTCTCCCCGCAGGCGCCGGATGAGCGCCGTGGTGGAGCGGCCCTCCAGCAGTGGCACCAGCACGATGCGGGCGCCCACGGCCCGAGCCGCCGGCTCTTCGGGAAGCTGCCGGGAGGCGTAGTCCGCGCCCTTGACGTAGAGGTTTGGCCGAATCAGTTCGATGAGGGTGGCCGCGGTCTCCTCCTCGAAGATGACGACCCGGTCCACGGCCCGCAGGGCCGCGACGATGCGGGCCCGGTCCTCCTGCGGCACCACCGGCCGGCCGGGGCCCTTCAGACGGCGGACGCTGCGGTCGCCGTTGACGCCCACGATGAGGGCGCCTGCCATGGCCCGGGCCTGCTCCAGGTAGGCCACGTGGCCCGCGTGCAGCAGGTCGAAGCAGCCGTTGGTGAAGGCCACCGCGACCCCCGCCCGCTGCAGGCGCCGGGCGAAGTCGGCGGCCTCCTGGGCTGAGACGACGAGCCCGGCCGACGACGGGGGCGGCGCCTCCCCTCGCTCCCTCACCGGCTCCGGACCGTCTCGACCCGGTACACCTCCGGGCTCCATCCGGCCACCGCCTCCCGGATCTCCCGGGGGGAGACCGTAGCGACCCCCCGCTTGCCCACCACCAGGCCGGCGGCCACATCCGCGAGCAGGGCCGCCGTCAGCACCCGCTCGGGGCGGCAGGCCAGGCCCAGGGCCAGGGCCGAGACCACCGTGTCGCCGGCCCCGCTGACGTCGTATACCTCCCGCGGCCGGAAGGCCATGATGCGCACGGGCGGGCTCCCGTCCGCGAAGAAGAGGGACATCCCCTCCTCGCCCCGGGTCAGCACCAGCACCCGCAGGCCCAGCTCCTCTACCAGCCGCTGGCCGGCCGAGGCCAGCGCGGCCTCGTCCTCCAGGGGCGCCCCTACCGCCTGCTCCGCCTCGCCCCGGTTGGGGGTGGCGGCGTACGCGCCCCGCATCTCCCGCAGGCGGTAGCGGGAGTCCACCACCACGGGGACGCCCCGTTCCCGGGCCGCCGCCTGCACGGCCTCGAAGACCTCGGGCGCCACGCTTCCGCCGCCGTACTCGGATACGATGACGGCGTCGGCCCGGCTCGCCGCCCGCCGGGCCGCGGCCACCAGCTGCGCCAGGGCCTGGGCCGCCGGCGGCCGCGACTCCCACCGGTCCAGGCGCAGCACCTGCTGCTGCACCGACTGCCGCCCGCCCCCCACGAACCGGGTCTTGACGGTGGTCGGGCGCCCTGGCTCCCGCACCAGGGCGGGCTCGATGCCGTGAGCCCTGACCAGGGCCTCCAGCCGCTCGGCGGGCGCGTCGTCGCCCACCAGGCCCACCATCTCGACCCGCGCGCCCAGCGCGGCCGCGTTGGCGGCGGCGTTGGCCGCGCCGCCCGGGCGCTCCTCCTCGCCGGTCCACCGCAGCACCAGCACGGGAGCCTCCCGGGAGACCCGCACCGGCTCCCCGTACACGTAGCGGTCCAGGATGGCGTCGCCCACCACGGCGATGCGCCGGCCCCGGGCCGCCTCCAGCAGCTCCAGCACCTCGGAGGCCGGCACGGGCGGCCGCCCGTCGTGACCGGGGGCGACCAGGCGAACCGCATCGGACAAGGGCCCCGCACCTCTTCTCCCGACGGTTGGGCTCAGGAGGGGGGTTCGGCAGCCGGGGCGGACCGCCCTCCGCGCGGAGACGTCCCGGCGGGGGCCGGGCGCGGCGACGTGCCGCGGGGTCCCGCCGTCCCCAGGGAGCGCACGAACATGGCGCCTCCCACCACCAGACTGGCGTAGAAGATGAAGAGGCGCCACACCGCGACGAAGACTGCCAGCCGGCTGGCGGGCACCACCCGGCGGAAGAGGTAGGCCATCATCAGTTCCGCCCCGCCGCTGCCGCCGGGGGTGGGGATGAAGGGCTGCAAGAGGTTGAAGATGAGCTGGGCCGCCGCCGCATAGGTCCAGTCGGCGCGCCCGCCCAGCCCCACCAGCACGGCCCAGGCGATGGAGAGGTAGGCGCCCCAGTAGAGCCCCGTCAGCACCGTCGCCGCCACCAGGTGCCACGGGCGCCGCAGCACCAGGTACCGCAGGCCCGAGGAGAAGCGCAGGCTCTCCTTGACCAGCAAGGCGGCCCAGCGGCGGCTGCGGCGGGAGCCGCCGGGGTGCCTGCGAGACCGTACCAGCCACCGCATCAGCAGCCCGGGCACCGCCCGGGGGCGCACCAGCATCCAGGCCACCAGCAGGGCCACCGCGGCCAGCGAGGCCACCACGGCCGCGGTCAGGGCAGGCGCCCCCAGCCGGAAGCCGAGCCCCTTCCAGGCCGCGGCGGCAGGCCACGCCGCCAGCAGGAAGAGCGCCACCAGCCCCGAGTCGACCACGGCCACGGCCGCGGCGTGGCCCGCCGTCAGCCCCTCCCGGGTGAGCAGGTAGATGAAGACCGGCAGACCGCCCGCGCTGGTGGGCGTCACGTGCGAGACGAAGACGCTGGCCAGGTAGTAGCGGAAGAGCCGGCGGGCGGGCACCCGTGCGCCGAAGGCGCCGGCCAGCACCTGGCTTCGCCACGTGCGCAGGAGCCAGGCGCCCAGCGTCAGGCCCGCCGCCACCCCCAGCCAGACAGGATCCACCAGCCGGATCTGATCGATGGTCGGGTCGCCGTCTCTTACCAGCGCGACAAGGGCGGCCACCGCGGCCGCCCCTGCCAGCAGGGAGATGACCACGCCTCGGCGGATGGCCTGGGGGGAGACGGCCCACCCCGGCCGGCGGCG
>DATCKV010000102.1:0-3390 GCA_036564285.1 Limnochordales bacterium | reverse complement strand
CGTGGTCTTGCCGGTGCCCGGGTTGCCCTTGAAGGCCATGTGCAGCACCAACGGCTCGCAGGCCAGGCCCAGGGCCGCCCGCCGCTGACGGATCTCCACGTAGGCCCGCAGCTCCCGCACGGCCTGCTTGACGGGCTCCAGCCCCACCAGGGCCTCCAGTTCGGCCGTGACCTGGGCCAGGGCCTCGGCGTCCCGGCCCGGCATCGGCTCCTCCGAGGGCGCGGCCGCTGCCCGAGCGGGCGCGCCGGCCGGGCCCGGCGGCGAGGCGCCGCGAGCGCCGGGGTCTGCGGACTCCGAGAGCCACCGCAGGGCCTGGACCGGGCTCCAGCGGCCGTCGGCCACCCGGTCTACGACGAACGGGCCGCTGCAGGACGTCGGTGCCATCAGGGGTATCTATACGCGGGCCAGGTAGTGGCGCGCCACCGCATCGGCGGCCTCGGGCAGGCCGGGGTAGCGGGCGAGGTCCAGCCACGTGATGCGCCGGTCCGGCCGGAACCAGATCAGCTGACGACGGGCGTACTGCCGGGTGGCCCGCTTGAGGGCGGCCACGGCCCGGGCGAAGCTGGTGCGCCCCGCGAGGTACTCCCGCATCTCCTTGTAGCCCAGGGCCTGCATGGCCGTGTGGCCGGGGCTCAGCCCCATGGCCAGCAGCCGCCGGGTCTCCTCCACCAGCCCCCGCTGCACCTGCTCGTCCACCCGGCGATCGATGCGGCGGTAGAGCTCCTCCCGGGGCCGGATGAGGCCCACCCACACCGCGGCCAGGGGACGGGCCATCTCCCGCGCCTGCTGCTGCAGCCGGCTCATGGGGAGGCCCGTGGTCTCGAAGGCCTCCAGCGCCCGGATGACCCGGCGCAGGTTGTGGGGGTGGATGCGCGCGGCCAGCTCCGGGTCCACCCGGGCCAGGCGGGCGTGCATCGCCAGGGGCCCTACCCGGGCTGCCTCGCTCTCCAGCCGGCGGCGCACCGCGGGATCGAAGCCGCCGGGCCGGGGCAGCAGGTCGTCCACGAAAGCCCGGATGTACAGCCCCGTGCCGCCGCAGACGATGGCCGTGCGGCCCCGGGCGCGGATGGCCTCCAGGGCCTGCCGGGCCAGCTCCCGATAGCGGGAGGCCGAGAAGGGCTCCCACGGGTCCACCACGTCGATGAGGTGGTGCGGCACGCCGCGGCGCCGCTGGGGGGTGGGTTTGTCGGTGCCGATGTCGAGACCCCGGTAGACCTGCATGGCGTCGGCGGAGATGATCTCCCCGCCCAGCCGCAGCGCCACCTCCACGGCCAGATCCGTCTTGCCCACCGCCGTCGGGCCCACGATGACCAGAAGCGGCCGCTGCCCCTCATCCATGGGCCCCGGCGCCCCCGAGCTCCCAGACGGCGAAGACCACCCGGCTCGAGCGCCCTCCCACCAGGCGCGGGGGCTCCAGCCGCGCCAGGCGGCGGGAGTCGGCCCGCTCCTTGAGCACCACCCGCCGGCGCGCCACCCGCCGCGCCTGCTGCAGGGCCTCCATCTCCACGGGGCTCTCGTCAGCCACCTGCCGCCACTCGGCCATGGACGCCGACCCGGGCAGGCTGCGCTCGAACATCGCGTCGAAGTACACCACGTCGAAGGATCCGGGCGGACAGGCCGCCAGGAAGGCCCGGTGGTCCGCGGCGCGCACCTCGATGCGCCGGGCAGCCTCGGCCAGGGCCGGGTCCCGCCACGGATACGACGCCAGGCCCGCCTCCACCAGGGCCGCCAGGGCTGCCACCTTCTCCAGGCCCGTCACCCGCCCCCGGGGCCCGACCGCAAAGGCCGCCACCAGGGCGTCGGAGCCCAGGCCCAGGGTCGCGTCCAGCACCTGCTCCCCGCCTGTGAGCCCCATGGCCTCCACCATGGGGTCCGGATGGCCTTCCCGTAAGGCCCGCACCCGATGCACGGCCATGCCCGGATGGTAGACGATGCGCCGCCCGCCGGCGTGCACCGCCAGGCCGCCCCGCTCCACCACCAGGAAAGCGCGGCCGGGGCCGGCCCGCGCCGGGTCCAGCGGGCGGCCCCTCCGGGGCCAGTACTCCAGCCCCAACCGGTGCGCCAGCTGCCGGGCCTGGCGCTCCAGCTCCTCGTCGGGGTGCCGGGCCGTGGTGACGCACCAGGCCAGGGGATCACGGGGGGCTGCGGCGGCCAAAGCGTCGGTCCAGCTCCTCCACGCCGATGGTGACCGCCACGGGCCGGCCGTGCGGGCAGGTGTAGGGGTTGGCCGCCTGCGCCAGCTGGCGCACCAGGTGCTCCATGACCGCCGGCGGCAGGGGCGTGCCGGCCTTCACCGCGCTTCGGCAGGCCAGCTGCTTGAGCAGCGCCTCCTCCCAGGGGGCCGGAGCCGCGGGCACCCCCTGGTCCGCCCCGGGGCCCGGGGGCGGCGGCTCGGGCAGCTGCTGCAGGCGGGCGGCCAGCTCCTCCAGGGCGGCGGCCGCCTCGGCCTCGGAGAAGGCCCGCGGCAGCCCCGCTGCGGCCGGCACCGAGCGCACCAGGAAGTGGCGACTTCCGAAGGGCTCCACCTCCAGCCCCAGAGCCGCCAGCCACCCCAGAGCCGGCCGCAGGGTCTCCGCCGCGCCGGGGCTCACCTCCACCGCCAGCGGCTGCAGCAGGGCCTGGGCCGGGGCCGGCCCGCCGAGGCGGGCGGCCAGCAGCCGCTCGTAGAGCAGCCGCTCGTGGGCCACGTGCTGGTCCACGATGAGCAGCCCGTCGCGGTGGCGAGCCACGATGTAGGTGTGGCGCAGCTGCCCCAGCACCTCCAGCTCCTGGAGCTGCGCCGCGAGGCCGGAGCTCGCCGGGGGTTCGCCCCACAGCGGCGCCTGTGGCTCGGCCGCCTGGGGCGCCGGCCACCGGGCGGGCCCGCTGCCCGGACGAGGTGCCGGCGGCACCGGGACGGCCGGCGGCGATGTCGCCACGGCGAAGGCGGGCGCGCTGGCCAGGGCCCGCTCCACGGCTGCCGCCACCAGGGCGAAGATCAGGTGCTCGTCGCGAAAGCGCACGAAGAGCTTGGCGGGGTGCACGTTCACGTCGACGCAGGCGGGATCCAGCTCCAGGTGCAGCAGCGCCACCGGGAAGCGGCCCCGGGCCAGGCGGCTCTCGTACGCCCGCACCACGGCCGCGGCCACGGTGCGGTCCTGTACCCAGCGGCCGTTGACGAAGACCCACAGGTGCTCGCGGTTGGGACGGCTGCGGTCCGGCGGCGAGATCAGGCCCCACACCCGGGCCGGCCCCCGGGCCCCCTCCACAGGCAGGAGGGCCGCCGCCTCCGACGGCCCCAGCACGGCCGCCGCCGCGGCCCGCAGGTCGCCGTCGCCCGGGGAGGCCCAGCGGGTCTCGCCCTCCACCGCCACCTCGAAGGCCACCGACGGGCGGGCCGCCGCCATGCGG
>DATCKV010000101.1:0-2142 GCA_036564285.1 Limnochordales bacterium | reverse complement strand
CGAGATGCGCATCCGGCTCGTGGAAGCCATCCTGGGCAGCGACCGCGTCATCGGGGTGAACCTGGGCCCGTCTCCCATCACCCAGGACGTCTACGTCGATCCCGAGCGCATCGCGGCCCTGGTGAGCGGGGTGAGGTCCCGGTGAAGCGGGTGGTCAGTGTCAGCCTGGGCTCGTCCAAGCGGGACCACCGGTGGGAGACGGAGCTGGCCGGGCAGCGGGTGCTGGTGGAGCGCATCGGCACCGATGGCGACGTGAGGCGGGCCATCCAGCTCATCCGGGAGCTGGACGGCAAGGTGGACGCCATCGGCCTGGGCGGCATCGACCTGTACATCCGGGCCGGCGACCGGCGGTGGGCCTTTCGCGACGCCCTGCGCCTGGCGGCGGCAGCCCGACACACCCCGGTGGTGGACGGCGGGGGCCTCAAGGACACCCTGGAGCGCTGGGTGGTGGAGTACCTGACCCGGGAGGCGGGCTGGTCCTTCGCGGGCCGCCGCACCCTGATGGTGCTGGCCGTGGACCGGTTCGGCATGGCCGAGGCGCTGGCGCAGGCCGGAGCCGACGTCATCTTCGGCGACCTCATCTTCGGGCTGGGGGTGCCCATCCCGCTGCGCTCCCTGCGTCAGCTGCAGGTGCTGGCCAGGCTGCTGGCCCCCATCATCACCCGGCTGCCGTTCCAGCTCTTCTACCCCACGGGCAGGAAGCAGGAGGAGATCGTCCCCCGCCACGGGCGCTTCTACCGCTGGGCCGAACTCGTGGTGGGCGACTTCCACGCGATCCGCCGCTACATGCCTGACGACCTGCGGGGCAAAGTCATCATCACCAACACGGTGACGCCTTCCGACGTGGAGGAGCTGCGTCGGCGCGGGGTGGCCATCCTGTGCACCACCACGCCGGACCTGGGGGGCCGTTCCTTCGGGACCAACGTGCTGGAGGCCGCGCTGGTGGCGGTCAGCGGCCGGCGCCCTCAGGAGCTGACCCGCGACGACTACCTCCGCCTCATCCGGCAGGCGGGCCTGCGGCCGCGCATCGAGATGCTGGGAGGCGAGCCGGGCTGGGTGCTGGGTCCGCACCTGCGGCCGCACAGCGCCTGGACTTGATCTTGACAGGTCGGCGGACGCCCGTCTTATAATCAGGCGGCTGCAGGCAGGCACACTGCTCGCAGGGGCCGCACGAGCACTGGGGCGCCCGGGGGCGCCGCCAGTGCTCATGTGCTCTGTAGCGGGCACGGGTTGTGCCGGATCACGGATGGCGGCACCAGGACGCAGGGGGGCGTGGATGCGGTGGCGGCCCAGAGCGAGGGAGAGATCCTTCTCACACCGGAAGGCCTGAGGCGGCTGGAGCAGGAACTGGAATACCTGCGCACCGTGCGCCGGCCTCAGGTGGCCAACCGCATCAAGCAAGCGCTGGAGTTCGGCGACATCTCCGAAAACGCCGAGTACGACGCCGCCAAAGAGGAGCAGGCCGCCCTGGAGGCCCAGATCGCCCGCATCGAGGCCATCCTGGGCCGAGCACGGGTGGTGGACGCCGACGAGGCCCGAGGCGACGGCCAGCTGGTGACGGTCGGGGCCCGGGTGCGCCTCAAGGACCTGGAGACCGGGGAGGAGCTGGAGTTCACCCTGGTGAGCCCGGCCGAGGCCAATCCGTCGGAGAACCGGCTCTCGTACGAGTCGCCGGTGGGCAAGGCCATCCTCGGGCAGCGGGTCGGCAGCGTCGTCGAGGTGGACGCGCCCGCCGGCCGGCTGCAGTACCAGGTGGTGGCCGTCCTGAGGGCCGGGGAGCAGCCGACCGCCGGTTGACGGCCCGCTCCCGCGCAGGGCGGCTGGATCCGAAAGCGAGGCAGCGCCTTTGTCCGAGCCACAGCTCTCCGCTGACGACGGGCAGCGGTCGCACCCTGTGTCGGAGCAGGTCGCCGTCCGGCGCGCCAAGCTGCAGGAGATGCGGGCGGCGGGGGTGGCCCTGTACGGCCCCCCGTGGCGCCGCACCCACACGGCCGCCGAGGTGGCGGCGCGCTTTGGGGAGCTGGAGGGACGGGAGGTGGCCGTGGGCGGGCGGCTCATGGCCTTCCGCCGCCACGGCCGGGTCGGCTTCGCCGACCTGTGGGACGCCTCCGGCCGCCTCCAGCTCTACCTGCGGGAGGAGCG
>DATCKV010000100.1:0-2334 GCA_036564285.1 Limnochordales bacterium | reverse complement strand
GTTCGCGCCCGACTCGCGGCGGTTGGCCCTGTTGACGGCCCGGATGGTGCCGGCCGGCCTCTGGTACGCCATCGGCTACATCAACGGAGGAGGCCTCAACCTGCGCTGGTTCCGGGATCTGGTGCAGCGCCTGGGCGGGGGGCGGGTCACCGACTACGCGGAGCTGGACGAGTGGGCGGCCCGGGCGGAGCCGGGCTCGGGCGGGCTCATCTTCGTGCCCCATCTGGGCGGCCGGGTCTGCCCCAACCAGCCCGACGTGCGGGGCGGCTGGCTGGGGCTGACGTGGTCCCACGGTGTGGAGCATCTCTACCGGGCGCTGCTGGAGTCGGTGGCGTACGAGTACGCGTTCTACCTGGACGTCGAACGGGAGCTGATCCCCTCCGTCACCTTCGACGAGGTGCGGGTGGTGGGCGGCGGGTCCCGCAGCGCGGTCTGGAACCAGATCAAGGCCGACGTGCTGGGCATTCCCTACGTGCAGCTCAACGTGACCGAGGCCGCCGCGCTGGGGGCGGCCATCCTGGCCGGTCACGGCGTGGGCGTCTTCGAGGACTGGGAGGCGTCGGTGGCACGCTTCACGAGACCGGTGCGGCGCTTCGAACCCGATGGGAACGCCACCGCCCGGTACCGTCCCCTGGCGGCCTACTACCGCAGCCTGCTGGAGGAGCATGAGGCGCTGTGGCGGCAGCTGTCGCAGGCTCGGACGACCGGCACTTGAGCCCGGAGCGGTCGAAGTCAGGCGAGCCGCGCGGGGAACAGCCTGCCCCTCGCCAGGGGCGCGTGCTCATCACGCCCCGTTCGCTGCAGCCCCGGGAGGGGCGCCACCACCCCAGTGTCGAGCGCCTGGTGCAGGAGGGCCTCGAGCCCGTCTACCCGGACCGCAGCGGCCCCCTGCCCGCCGACGTGCTGCAGCGGTGGGTGCGGGATGTGGTCGCGGCCATCGTGGGGCTCGACAGCGTGGATCGGCGGGTGGTGGAGGCCGCCCCGCTGCTGCGGGTGATCGCGCGCTACGGCTCGGGCTACGACCGCGTCGACGTGGCAGCCTGCACCCAGCGCGGCATCCCGGTCACGGTCACGCCGGATGCCAACACCGTGGCCGTGGCCGAATACACGCTGGCCCTGCTCTTGTCGCTGGCCCGCCACGTGCCGGAGCATCACCGAATGGTGCTGGAGGGCCGATGGACGCCCCGGCGAGGGGTGGAGCTGGCAGGGCGAAGGCTGGGCGTGGTGGGACTGGGGCGCATCGGGCAGGCGGTGGCGCGCCGGGCCTCGGCTCTCGGGATGGACATCTCCTACTACGACGTGGTGCGCCAGGGCCCCGACGTGGAGTCGGCGCTGGGGGTCCGGTGGATGGAGCTGGATGCCCTGCTGGCCTGGGCGGACGTGATCACCCTCCACGCCCCTCACACCCCCGGGGCGCCGCCCCTCATCGGACGGCGGGAACTCGCGCGGATGCGGCCCGGCGCCTTGCTCGTCAACACCGCCCGGGGGGAGCTGGTGGACGAGGTGGCCCTGGCCGAGGCCCTGGAGTCGGGCCACCTGGGCGGGGCGGCCGTGGACGTCTTCGCGCAGGAGCCGCCTCCTGCCTCGCACCCGCTGCTCCACGCCCCCCGGGTCATCCTCTCGCCCCACGCGGCCGCCCAGACCGAGGAGGCCCAGCGCCGCATGGCCGACGCCGCGGTGGAAGCGGTGCTGGACGTGCTCGGCGGCCGGCGGCCGCGGCACGTGGTCAACCCGGAGGTCTACGATGCCCCTCGGCAGTGAAGGCCGACGGCGGGCGGTGGGGGCGGGCTGCGTGCTATACTGGCGCCGGGGCACCCGACGATGCAACCCCACCGACAGCCCGTCGCAGATGCCATCCTCCGCCTGCCGGCCGTCCTGCGGCCCGGCAGTGAGCCACTGCGGCAGCTGGCGGCTCGCCACGGGCTCGTGCTGGTGATCCTCTTCGGCTCCCGGGCCAGGGGCGAGGCCGGGGTCGCCAGCGACTGTGACCTGGCCGTCTCGATGACCGACCCCTACCACCGGGTGCATGGTGAGCTCACCGAAGAGGAGGCCCGCACCTTTCAACAGCTTCACGCCGAGCTGCAGCGGCTGCTGGCGACGAGTCGTGTCGACCTGGCGCTGCTGGAGCGCGTCTCTCCTGTCTTGGTGCACCGGGTCGTCCGGGAGGGCATCCCTCTTTTCGAAGCTACGCCGGGCGCATTCGTACGGCTGTGCGTGCGGGCCGTGCAGATGATGGAGGATGCTCGCCCCCTGCTCGCGGCCGAGCGCCGCTATCTGGCGCGCGCGTTCGGGACGTCGGAGCCGTGACGAGGGGGTTCGGACGATGGTGGACGC
>DATCKV010000099.1:0-5142 GCA_036564285.1 Limnochordales bacterium | reverse complement strand
CCCGGGGCAGGCGCACCGTCACCACCGCGCCGTCCTCGGTGAAGGCCAGGGGCTCCCCCAGCTCCCGGTTGATGGCCTCCACCATGCGGGCCGCCGTGGTGAAGTCGGGCTGGTACAGCACCAGCCGCACCGTACCCTGCTGGGCCACCTCCGCCGGCACGGCCCGCTCCACGATAGCGCCGCCCGGCACGGTGGCCACCGTGGGGTGCACCCGCGGCGCCAGCACCGTGCGGGCGGTGCTGCCGCCCACCACCAGCGGGCCCTGGGCCACCGCGTACACCTGCCCGTCGGCCCCCTGCAGCGGCGTCTGGAGCAGCACGCCCCCGGCCAGGCTGCGGGCGTCGCCCATGGAAGAGACCGTCACGTCCACCCGGTCCCCCGGGCGGGCCAGGGACGGCAGCAGGGCCGTCACCATCACCGCTGCCACGTTGCGGGCGCGCAGCTGGTCCGGCTCCACGGTGAGGCCGAAGTTGCGCAGCATGTTGGCCACCATCTGCACCGAGGCGCCCCGGCTGTCGCCGGTGCCTTCCAGGCCCACCACGAGCCCCAGCCCCACCAGCTGGTTGGGACGCAGGCCCTCCAGCCGCGCCAGGTCCGCGATCCGCACCACCGGCCCCCCGGCCTCCGGGGCCGGCGCCGCCCCCTGCTGCGCCAGGGCTGCCGGCCCCATCCAGCCCCCGAGGGCCAGCACGGCGCCCACGAGCCACGCGCCGCCCCCCAGCTGTCCACGACTCGCCATCGCCCTGCCCATCGGCGCTCCCACCTCAGAAGAGCCAGTCGAAGAGCCGGGTCAGGATGCCCGGCTTCTGCTCCCGACCCAGTGCGCCGCTCCCCCGCAGCACGATGCGCGCATCGGCCACGTACGTCGACAGGACGGTGTTTTCCCGGGAAATATCCTCGGGGCGGACGATCCCGGTCAGCACGATCTCCTGCTCCTCGTCGTTGATGACGATGGTCTGGCGCCCTTCGACCCGCAGCGCGCCGCCCGGCAGCACCTCCACCACCCGGGCCGTCATCTGGGCCTTGACGCTGCCGCTGCGGGCCGTCTTGCCGCTGCCGTCGAACTGGCTCCCCCCTGACGCGCCCAGAAGGGGCAGGAAGTCCAGCAGGCCCTGACCGGGCCCCACCTTGAGCGAGCCCTGGCGCTCGGCCCCGGTCGAGGCCGACGAGGTGGCCTCGGCCTGCTCCACGATGATGATGGTGACCAGGTCCCCCACGCCCCGGGCCTTCGCGTCGGCGTACAGTCCTCCCGGGAAGCCCCGGCCGCTCTGCTCGGCCGCGGCCCAAAGCGACCCCGCTCGACCCCCCGCCGCCGCGGCTGCCACCACCTGCGCCGTCACCGCCAGGGCCACCAACGCCCGGCATGCCATCGGCCGCATCGTCGGTCCCCCCGCTTCACGGACCCGCCGTCGGATCCACCACCGCCAGGCCGGGCGCCACCAGCACGGCCTGCACCATCGCCCCCGACGCCGGGTTCTGCACCTTCAGGGGCTGGCCCGGTGAGGCGGGCTCCAGGGCCACGGCGCCGACGGTGACGGTGACCGCACCCCGCCGCACCACCAGGGTGACGGGCGCGCCCCGCGCCACCCCCACCCCCTGAGCCTCAGCGGGGGCCGGCGGCCTCGAGGCGACCTCCGGGGCCGGCCGCCCTGCCGGCGGAGCCGGCAGACCTGACGCGGGCTCCAGCTCGGCCTTCACCCACAGCCTCCGCTGGGCCGCCCCGTCCACGGCCACATCCACCGCGAAGACGGCCGGCCCCGGCCGGAGCACGGGCGGTCCGCTCGCCACCGCCGCGCTCACGACGCCGGGGGGCAGCATCACGTCGGCCGGCACCTCCACCCGGGCCACCCGCACCGCCTCGTCGGGCATGGCGGCGGCAGCGCCGGCCAGGTACTCCCGCAGCGCCGCCTCGATCGGCCCCGCCTCCAGAGGCACGCCACGGGCGGTGACGACGGTGCTCCGGGCCGAGCCCACCCACTGGACTGCGTCGGGCGGCACCCGGGCCTGCCGCAGCCGCTGGACAACGGCACCCAGGGTCAAGAGGCGCGACTGACCCGGCAGCGGGGCCGCGCCCACCTCCAGCCCCTGCAGCCGCTCCCACAGCTCTCCGTCGCCGCCCGCGAACGCAGCCACCTCGCCCAGCCGGATGACCGGCCCTGCCGTCTCGGCCCGGGCCTGCAGCTCCAGCGCCACCCGGCCGGCCGCCGCGGGCGCCGGGCGGGGCTCCTCGGAAGCCTCGGCCGCCCCCGTCAGCCCCCCCACGGCCAGCCAGATAGCCAGCGCAGCCCAGCCCGCCGCCCTCATCTCGGCCTCACCGGGGCCCGCCCCTCAGCCGTCAGCGCCGCAGGTTGTTGGCGCTCTGGAGCATGTCGTCCGACGCCTGGATGGCCTTGGAGTTGGCATCGTAGGCCCGCTGGGCCATGATGAGGTTGACCATCTCCTCGACCACCTCGACGTTGGACATCTCCAGGTGGCCCTGCGCGATGGCGCCGAACCCGTCCATGCCCGGCTGGCCGACGATGGGCGGCCCCGAAGCGCCCGTGGCCAGGAAGAGGTTGCGGCCGTAGTTGAGCAGGCCCGCGGGGTTGATGAAGCGCGCCAGCTCGATGCGCCCGATCTCCTGGGGCTCGCCGCCGTTGACCAGCACCACGGAGACGGTGCCGTCGGTGCCCACCGAGAGCTCCACGGCGTCCGACGGGATGACGATCTCCGGCTGCAGCACGAAGCCGTCGGAGGTGACGATGCGCCCGTCGCTGTCCTTCTTAAAGGAGCCGTCCCGGGTGTAGGCCACGGTGCCGTCGGGCAGCAGGATCTGGAAGAACCCGTCGCCCTCGATGACCAGGTCCAGGGGGTTGTTGGTCTCCCGGAAGGTGCCCTGGGAGAAGATCTTGACCGTCGCCACCGGCCGCACGCCGTGGCCCACCTGGATGCCCGTGGGGATCTCGGCCCCGGAGGTGACGGCGGTGCCCGCGAAGCGGATGGTCTGGTAGAGGAGGTCCTGGAAGTCCACCCGCGACTTCTTGAAGCCCGCCGTGTTGACGTTGGCCAGGTTGTTGGCGATGGTGTCCACGGCGAACTGCTGGCCCGCCATCCCGGAGGCGGCGGTCCACAGCGACCGCATCATGACGCGAACCCCGCCCTTCCTGTCGGGCCGCGCCTGCCGGCGCCCGAGAAGGGCGGAGGGCTCAGGGCCGTGGCGGTGCGCCGCCTCCGTCGTTCGGCGGCGCCGGGCCCCTGCGGTGCAGTCCGGCCCCCGACCTCCGCCTCGCCCGCCCTCCGCCGCCGGGCCCGTCGACAGCCCGGCCGGCGCCTCAGCTGGTGCGGCCCATCTCGGTGATCAGCGCCTCGGTCATCCGGTCCTCGGCCTGTACGGCCCGAGCCGCCGCGTCGTAGGCCCGCACCCCCGCGATCATCTCCACCATCGTGGCTGCGACGGGGGTGGCCGAACCCTCCAGCATCCCCTGCCGCAGCCTGGCGTTGGCCGGGTACGGATCGCCCGACTCCGCGGTCCAGCGGAAGAGGTTGGCCCCTTCCCGCACCAGGCCCGTGCGGTCGGGCACGTCCACCACCAGCAGCCGGCCCAGCGCCCGGCCCTCGCTGTCGGTCACCCAGCCGTCCTCGGTCACGGCCAGCTGAGACTCGGGGACGTCCCCCACCTGGATGGGGCCGCCCTCGCCCAGCACCGCGTGGCCGTCCGGCGTGGCCAGAAGGCCGTCGGGCCGCACCACGAAGTCGCCGGCCCGGGTCAGCCGGGGTCCGCCCGGGGCCTGCACCACGAAGAAGCCGTCGCCCTCGATGGCCACGTCCAGGGGACGGCCCGTGTAGCGCACCGGGGCCGGATCCCAGCGGGTGTACGAGCGGCCGATGAACGCGCCCGTGCCCGCCTGGCCGCGGTAGGACCGCGCGGCTCGGTACTCCCGGTAGAGGGACATCTCGGGGAAGGCCTCCACGGGTGCCACCTCGGTGCGGTAGCCCGGCGTGGTGGCGTTGGCCAGGTCGTTGGCCAGGAGATCCTGGCGCCGGGCGAAGACCAGCATGGCCGAGGCCGCGGAGAAGAGCCCCCGCACCACCGGTCCAGCCTCACCTCCCGCCTGCGCCCGGCAGCGAAGACGCAGCCGCCGGGGTCGCCTCCTGCAGTACAGGAGTCGGCGGGAGGGGCAGCGGCCTTGAGACGGCCGAGCAGGGAGGGTTCAGACGACCCGCCGGGCGGGCAGGGTGGCCAGGTGCCGGCTGCGCTGCATCAGCTCCAGGATCTTGCCGGTGCCGCGGGCGACGCAGGTGATGGGGTCGTCGGCCACCTGCACGGGCAGCCCCGTCTGGCGGCTCAGCAGCCGGTCCAGTCCCCGGGTCAGCGAGCCGCCGCCGGTCATCACCACGCCCCGCTCGTAGATGTCGGCGGCCAGCTCCGGCGGCGTGCGCTCGAGCACGCGCCGCACCGCCTCGATGATGACCATGCAGGGCTCCATCAGGGCCTCGCGGATCTCCCCGGCCGTCACCTGCTGGGTGCGCGGCAGCCCGGTGACGGCGTCGCGGCCGCGCACGTCGCGAGGGGGCAGGCTGTCGGTGCCCTCGGGGTCCACGGTGCCCAGCTCGATCTTGAGGTCCTCGGCGGTGCGCTCGCCCACCACCAGGTTGTGCTGGCGCTTGAGGTAGCGCGCCACCGCCTCGTCCATGCTGTCGCCGGCCACCCGGACCGAGTCGGCCACCACCTCGCTGCCCAGCGAGATGACCGCGATGTCGGTGGTGCCGCCCCCGACGTCCACCACCATGTTGCCCACGGGCTCCTCCACGTCGAGCCCGGCCCCGATGGCGGCCGCCATGGGCTCGGAGACCAGGTGCACCTCCCGGGCGCCGGCCTCCCTGCACGCCTCGGCGATGGCGCGGCGCTCCACGTCGGTGACCACCGAGGGCACGCAGGCCACCACCCGGGGGCGGCCCCAGTGCCAGCCGCCCAGGGCCTTGCGCAGGAAGTAGCGCAGCATCAGCTCGGTGACCTGATAGTTGGCGACGACGCCGTTGCGCAGCGGGCGGACGGCCACCACGGGCCCTGGCGTGCGGCCCAGCATCTCCCGGGCGGCCTGGCCGATGGCCAGCACCTCCTGGCGCTCCTCGTCGATGGCCACCACCGATGGCTCCTGGAGG
>DATCKV010000098.1:0-2557 GCA_036564285.1 Limnochordales bacterium | reverse complement strand
GTTTCGGAAGATGCTGCCCGCCCCGGGCTCGCCCAGGGGCTGGGTGCGGCGCCGGGCCTCCAGGTAGGCCTGCATGTCGGCCATGATGGCCTCCCTGGGCCGGGGGGTCAGGCGCAGGCGGGCGCTGACCAGCACCAGGTCGGGCCGGGACTGGAGCAGGCTGGTGCGGTAGTCGAACCCCAGCTCGGCCGCGGCTAGCTGCACGGCCTGCCCGTCGGGCGTCAGGCACTCCACGCCCTCCACCACCGAGCTGATGGAGCGCTGGTGGGCGCCGGCGTTCATCACCACCGCCCCGCCCACGCTCCCCGGGATCATGACCCCGAACTCCAGGCCCGACAGCCCCCGGGTGGCCGCCTGCCAGGCGACGGCGGGCAGCGGCGCCCCGGCCTCGGCCTCCAGGTGCTCGCCCTCCCAGCGGGTGCGGGAGAGGCCCCGGGAGACCTTGACGACCACTCCCTCGATGCCGTCGTCGCTCACCAGCAGGTTGCTGCCGCGGCCGATGACGGTGAGGGGGATGCGGCGCTCGGCACAGATCTCCAGGACACGCCGCAGGTCGTCGCGGTCCTCGGGGATGACCAGCACGTCCGCGGGGCCGCCGATGCGGAAGGCGGTGTGGGCGGACATGGGCTCCTGCTCGAGCACGGCCCCCCGCAGCCGGCTCCGCAGCAGGGCGGCCCATCCGGCTGCGAGCCTCGGCGCTTGCATCGTACCCATGACGGCCTCCCGACGGTGCCGTCGGCCCGTCGTCTCCGCCGCGACGGGCGACCGGTATGGAGTCTATTCCCCCCGCCGCCCGGGCATCTCCTCTGGTACCGCGGCCCTGACCCGCGAAAGGGGCGGCCCCTGCTCGCTCAGGAGGCCGCCCCCGCCCTTCGCCTCAGCCGTGCCGAGCTGCCCGCGCCTCAGCCCTGCAGGCGCACCGCGATCTGCCCGTCCCGCACCTCCACCGGGTACGTCCGCAGGGGCCGGTAGGCCGGCAGCGTCAGCGCCTTGCCCGTGCGGACGTCGAAGCGGGCCCCGTGCCGGGGGCAGACCGCCACGCCCGCCTCCGGCTCGAAGTCGCCCTCGGTCAGGCTGGCCCGCTCGTGGGTGCAGGTGTCGTCGGTGGCGAAGATGCCCTGCCCGGTGTTCCACAGCGCCAGGGCCCGCCCGCCTACCTGCACCCGCCGCCGCGCCCCCGGCGGCAGCTCCGAGAGCGCCAGCACCACCGTCAGCTCCTGGTCCATGCCCGTCGGCCCATCCGCCTCCCGGGGGCTCAGCCCACCGAGCCCTCCATCTCCAGCTCGATGAGGCGGTTGAGCTCCACCGCGTACTCCATGGGCAGCTGGCGGGCGAAGGGCTCGATGAAGCCCATGACGATCATGGCGGTGGCCTGCTGCTCCGGGATGCCCCGGCTCATGAGGTAGAACAGCTGCTCCTCGCTCACCTTGCTGACCGTCGCTTCGTGCTCCATCTGGACGTCGCTGTTGAGCACCTCGATGTAGGGGACGGTGTCGGTCTTGGATCGGTCGTCGAAGATGAGCGCGTCGCAGTTCACCTTGCTCTTGCTCCGGTACGCCTCGGGCGCGATGTGCACCAGGCCCCGGTAGGTGGTGCGCCCGCCGTCCTTGCAGATGGACTTGTTGGTGATGGTGGAGGTGGTGTACGGCGCCAGGTGCACCGCCTTGGCCCCCGCGTCCTGGTGCTGGCCCGGTCCGGCCAGCGCGATGGAGAGCACCTCGCCCCGGGCGCCCTTCTCCATCAGGTAGACCGACGGGTACTTCATGGTGAGCTTGCTGCCCAGGTTGCCGTCGATCCACTCCATGGTGGCGTCGGCGTAGACCGCCGCCCGCTTGGTCACCAGGTTGTAGACGTTGTGGGACCAGTTCTGGATGGTGGTGTAGCGCACCCGGGCGCCGGGCTTCACGATGATCTCCACCACGGCCGCGTGCAGGGAGTCGGTGGTGTACTGGGGCGCCGTGCAGCCCTCCACGTAGTGCACGAAGCTGCCGGGCTCCGCGATGATGAGGGTGCGCTCGAACTGCCCCATGTTGCGGGCATTGATGCGGAAGTAGGCCTGCAGCGGGATCTCCACCCGGACCCCCTCGGGCACGTAGATGAAGCTGCCCCCGCTCCAGACCGCGCTGTTGAGGGCCGCGAACTTGTTGTCGGCCGGCGGCACCACCGTGCCGAAGTACTGGCGCACCAGGTCGGGATACTCCCGCACGGCCGTGTCGGTGTCGACGAAGATGACGCCCTGGCGCTCCAGCTCCTTGCGGATGCTGTGGTAGACCACCTCCGACTCGTACTGGGCCGTCACCCCCGCCAGGAACTTGCGCTCCGCCTCGGGGATGCCCAGGCGGTCGAAGGTGCGCTTGATGGTCTCCGGCACCTCGTCCCAGCTCTGGCCCTTGCGCTCCGTGGGCCGGATGTAGTAGTAGATGTCGTCGAACCGCAGCCGGGAGAGGTCCCCGCCCCACGTGGGCATGGGCTTGCGCTGGAAGATCTCCAGGGCCTTGAGACGGAACTGCCGCATCCAGTCGGGCTCGCCCTTGATGGAGGCGATCTCCTCCACGAC
>DATCKV010000097.1:0-10977 GCA_036564285.1 Limnochordales bacterium | reverse complement strand
GGCCAAGGAGGTCGCCGACGCCATCCGCAAGGCGGTGGAGGCCGGGAAGAAGAACCTCATCGAGGTGCCGCTCCGCGGCAATACCATGCCCCACGAGGTGATGTACTCCTTCGGCGCCTCGACGGTGCTGCTGAAGCCGGCGTCGGAGGGCACCGGGGTCATCGCCGGCGGACCGGTGCGCGCGGTGGTAGAGCTGGCGGGCATCCGCGACATCCTCACCAAGTCCCTGGGTTCGCGCAATCCCATCAACGTGGTTCAGGCCACCATCGGAGCCCTGAAGAGCCTGCGCACGCCGGAGCAGGTAGCCCAGCTTCGGGGACGGTCGGTCGAGGAGTTGACGGCTTGACATGGCATCGGGTTCGTCGCCGCTGTTGAAGGTGACTTACCGCAAGAGCGCCATCGGTCAACGGGAGGATCAGCGGGCTACCTTGCGCTCGCTGGGCTTGAGGCGGCTCTACCAGAGCGTGGTGGTGCCGGACAACCCGGTGACGCGCGGGATGATCGAGAAGGTACGCCACCTGGTGTCGGTGGAGCCAGTGGAAGCCAACGACGAGGCAGGTGCGTCCCGGTGAAGCTTCACGACTTGAAGCCCGCTCCGGGGTCACGCCACCGGCCCAAGCGGGTCGGGCGCGGCATCGGGTCGGGCCATGGCAAGACGTCGACCCGAGGGCACAAGGGGCAGTGGGCTCGATCCGGCGGCGCCAAGGGGCCCGGCTTCGAGGGCGGGCAGACGCCGCTCCATCGCCGACTCCCGAAGCTGCGGCGCTTCACCAACGCGCCCTTCAAGAAGGAGTTCGCCATAGTGAACGTGGGTGACCTGGCCCGCGTGTTCGAGCCCGGGGCGACCGTCTCGCCGGAGACGCTGTTGGAGCGTCGGCTCATCCGGGAGCTCCCGAAGGACGGCGTGAAGATCCTGGGCGACGGGGAACTGGACAAGGCGCTCGTGGTGCGGGCGCACCGGTTCTCCCGGTCGGCCATCGAGAAGATCCAGGCGGCCGGCGGGACGGTTGAGGTGATCGCGTCGTGATCGACGCCCTGCGGAACGCGGCCCGCATCGAAGACCTGCGGAGCAAGCTGTTGTACACGCTGGCCATGCTGGCCATCTTCCGCATCGGGTCGCACATCCCGGTGCCGGGGGTGAACGCGGCGGCCCTGGCCGAGCAGTTCCGGACGGGCGCGGGAAACATCTTCGGGTTCCTCGACCTCTTCGCAGGCGGCGCGCTCACCAACTTCTCCATCTTCGCGCTGAGCGTGACGCCGTACATCACGGCGTCCATCATCCTCCAGTTGTTGACGGTGGTCATCCCTCGCCTGGAGGAGCTGGCGAAGGAAGGGGTGGAGGGCCGAAAGGTCCTGGCCCAATACACCCGGTACGGCACCGTGGTGCTGGCCGTCATCCAGGCCCTGGGCGTCACGAGCCTGGCCTCGGCCTACAACGTGCTGTACGACGCCAGCTTCTTCAGCATGGCGCTCATCGTGGTGACGCTGACGGCCGGCACGGTGCTGCTGATGTGGATCGGCGAGAAGATCTCGGAGAACGGGATCGGCAACGGCATCTCGCTCGTCATCTTCACGGGCATCGTGGCGCGCCTACCGGCCAGCGCCATCAACATCGTGCGCGCCATCGGCGAAGGTGGTATCAGCGTCATCGGCGTCCTCGCACTGCTGGTGCTGGGGGTCGCGCTGATCGCCGCCATCATCGTCATGCAGGAGGGCCAGCGGCGCATCCCCGTCCAGTACGCCAAGCGCGTGGTCGGGCGGCGGATGTACGGCGGCCAGAGCACCCACATCCCCATGCGTGTGAACCAGGCCGGGGTCATCCCCATCATCTTCGCCTCGTCGGTGCTGCTGTTCCCGCTGACCCTGACGCAGTTCATCCCTGCGTTGCGGGTCGTGGACCGGTACCTGGGCTTCGGCACGCCGCTGTACAACACCATCTACGCCATCCTGGTCATCTTCTTCACCTACTTCTACACGGCCATCACGTTCAATCCGCGAGAAGTGGCGGATAACATGAAGAAGTACGGCGGCTTCATCCCCGGTATCCGGCCGGGGCAGCCCACGGCGGAGTACCTGGACCGCATCCTGACCCGCATCACGCTGGTGGGGGCGCTCTTCCTGGCCGTCATCGCGGTGATCCCGTACGTGCTGGCCGGCATCACGGGGGTTCCCACCGGCTTCATCACCATCGGGGGCACGGGGCTGCTGATCGTGGTGGGCGTGGCCCTGGACACGTTGAAGCAGATCGAGGCGCACCTCCTGATGCGCCAGTACGAGGGATTCATCCGGTGAGGACGTCGGGAGGGCAGGCGGCACGAGGGCCATGCGGGCGGTGATGTTGGGGCTCCCGGGTGCGGGGAAGGGGACCCAGGCCGAGAGGCTGGCGCAGGCGCTGGACGTGCCGCACATCTCGACCGGGGCCATCTTCCGGGAGGCCGTGCAGCAGGGTACCGAGCTGGGGCGCCGCGCCAAGGAGTACATGGAGCGGGGCGAGCTGGTGCCGGACGACCTGACGGTGGACATGGTGCGGCAGCGGCTCGAAGAGCCGGACTGCCGGCGGGGCTTCGTGCTGGACGGCTTTCCGCGCAATTTGGAGCAGGCGCGCCGTCTCGACGAGGCCCTGGAGGGGCTGGGAGCGCGGCTGGACGCCGTCATCAACCTGGTCGTGCCCGAGGAGGAGGTCGTGCGCCGGATCACCCACCGCCGGGTCTGCTCGGCGTGCGGGGCGACGTTCGGCGCAGGGCAGCCCACGGACGCCTCGGGTCGGGTGGTGGAAGTCTGCCCGCAGTGCGGCGGCCGGCTGGTGCAGCGGGCCGACGACCGGGAAGACGTGGTGCGCCAGCGGTTGCGCGTCTACGAGGAGAACACCCGGCCTCTCGTCGACTATTATGCGGCGCGGGGCGTACTGGTCGAGGTGGACGGCACCGGGAGCGTGCCGAAGGTCTTCGAGGCCATCCAGAGGGCGCTGGCGCGACGAGGCCTCGTGATCGGCAGAGGATGATCATCATCAAGCGTCCCGACGAACTTGCCCGCATGCGAGCCGCGGGTCGGATCGTCGGCCAGTTGCTCCTTGAAATCGAACGGCGCATCCGGCCCGGGGTGACGACGGAGCAGTTGGACCGGTTCGCCGAGGAGTTCATCCGGCAGCGGGGTGGGGTGCCGTCGTTCAAGGGGTATCGGGGTTACCCGGCCAGCATCTGCACCTCGGTGAACGAAGAGGTGGTGCACGGCATCCCCGCTCCCCGGAAGCTGCGCGAGGGGGACATCCTGTCGGTCGACGTGGGCGTCTGGTTCGACGGCTACCACGGCGACGGGGCTCGCACGTTCCCCGTGGGCGAGGTGGACGAGGCGGCGCGGCGGTTGCTGGAAGTGACGGAACGGGCCCTGTACGCGGGCATCGAGCAGGCCCGGCCGGGCCGCCGGCTTTCGGACATCGGCCATGCCATCCAGCAGGTGGTGGAGGCCGCGGGGTTCTCGGTCGTGCGGGAGTTCGTGGGGCACGGCATCGGTCGGGAGATGCACGAGGATCCGCAGGTGCCCAACTACGGGCCGCCGGGTCGCGGACCGAGGCTGCGGCCGGGGATGACGCTGGCCATCGAGCCCATGGTGAACGAGGGCGTGAGTGATGTTACAATCTTGGAGGACAATTGGACCGCCGTAACCGTGGATGGGCGCCGGTCCGCCCACTTCGAGCACACCGTGGCGGTGACGGAGGACGGGCCGGTGGTGTTGACCCTGCCGTGAGCGGGAGGGCTTCGTCCTCCGAGGGGGCAGCGAAGGTACAGCTCGGGCAGCTCGTCACCTCGCGCGCCGGGCGCGACGCCGGTCGCGCCTACCTGGTGGTGGGTGTGCGAGAGGACGGGCGGGTGCTGGTAGCCGACGGCCGCTACCGGAAGGTGGCCCGGGCCAAGGCCAAGAACGTGCGGCACCTGTGGCTGCACGACCGCATCGCCACCCCCGTTGCGGAGAGGCTGCAGCGGGGCGAGCCGGTGACCGACGCGCAGGTCTGGCAGGCGCTGGAAGCCCTGCTGGGCGACGCGGAGCGGGCGGAGTGAAAGGATGAGGCTATGGGCAAGCAGGACGTCATAGAGGTGGAAGGCACGGTCATCGAGCCCCTGCCCAACGCCATGTTTCGGGTCGAGCTGGAGAACGGCCACAGGGTGCTGGCGCACATCTCGGGGAAGATGCGGATGAACTTCATCCGGATCCTCCCCGGCGACCGTGTCACGGTGCAGCTCTCCCCCTATGACCTGACCCGCGGCCGGATCGTCTACCGCAAGCGCTGAGGCCCGAGGCCCCGGGGAGGCCGCCGGGCTCGAGGGGAGTCCGTCTGCCGGTCTGCGGGCATGCCTGCTTGTGCTGGCACGCCGGGGACGTGTATTCTGCGGGAGAGGGCGGGTAGGCTCCATGAAGGTGCGCCCTTCGGTCAAGCGCATGTGCGAGAAGTGCAAGATCATCCGCCGCCACGGGCGCGTGATGGTCATCTGCGAGAACCCCAAGCACCGGCAGCGCCAGGGCTGAGCGGCCGGCAAGGGGACCGCGACCTCAGGCAAGGGCAAGGGAGTGGTCTGGAGATGGCACGCATCGCGGGGGTCGACCTGCCCCGGGACAAGCGGGTCGAGGTGGCCCTGACCTACATCTACGGCATCGGACGCTCCAGCGCCCGCCAGATCCTGGCCCGCACGGGGGTCAACCCCGACACCCGGGTGCGGGACCTGACGGAGGACGAAGTCACGCGCCTGCGGGAGGTCATCGAGCGGGAGTACAAGGTGGAGGGCGAGCTGCGCCGGGAGGTGGCCGCCAACATCAAGCGGCTCATCGACATCGGCAGCTACCGGGGCATCCGCCACAAGCGGGGGCTGCCGGTGCGGGGGCAGCGCACCCGCACCAACGCGCGCACCCGCAAGGGGCCCCGCCGCACCGTGGGCGTCAAGCGCAAGAAGACGTGAGGGAGGCGGCAGCCTGACATGCCAGAGCCGAGGCGCCGGGGGGGCACCTCTCGGGTCCGTCACCGGGAGCGCAAGAACGTCCCCTCAGGCATCGCCCACATCAAGTCGACCTTCAACAACACCATCGTCACCATCACCGACAAGCAGGGCAACGTCATCGCTTGGGCCAGCGCCGGCACCGTGGGCTTCAAGGGCTCTCGCAAGGGCACGCCCTACGCGGCCGGCCTGGCGGGCGAGGCGGCTGCCCGGGCCGCCATGGAGCACGGGATGCGCGAGGTGGAGGTACGGGTGCGCGGGCCCGGCTCCGGGCGGGAGACGGCCATCCGCTCGCTGCAGGCGGCGGGGCTCGAGGTGACGGCCATCAAGGACGTCACCCCCATCCCCCACAACGGGTGCCGCCCGCCGAAGCGGCGGCGCGTCTGAGTCGGCCGCAGCGAAGGGCAGGAGGCAGAGGCGCGCATGGGACGCTACATCGGCCCTGTCTGCCGGCTGTGCCGGCGTGAGGGCGTCAAGCTCTTCCTCAAGGGCGAGCGCTGCTACTCAGAGAAGTGCGCGCTGGAGCGGCGCAACTATGCGCCGGGCCAGCACGGCCAGGTGCGGCGCAAGCCCACGGAGTACGGGCTCCACCTGCGGGAGAAGCAGCGGCTGCGCCGGTACTACGGGCTCATGGAGGCGCAGTTCCGGCACCTGTTCCAGGAGGCGGCGCGTCGCAAGGGCGTGACGGGCGAGGCGCTGCTGCAGATGCTGGAGCTGCGGCTGGACAACGTGGTCTACCGCCTGGGTTTCGCCCAGTCGCGCCGCCAGGCCCGCCAGCTGGTGACCCACGGCCACTTCACGGTCAACGGCCGGCGGGTCGACGTGCCCTCCTACCGGCTGCGCCCCGGCGACGTGGTGGCCGTGCGGGAGGCCAGCAAGGACGTGGCCCTCATCCGCGACAACGTCACGGCCGCCGCCGGGCGGGGCGTGCCCGCCTGGCTGGAGGTGTCGCCGGAGCGGCTGGAGGGGCGGGTGCTGGCCGTCCCGACCCGGGAGCAGATCGACGCGCCGGTGCACGAGCAGCTGGTGGTGGAGCACTACTCCCGGTGACGGCTCGGGCGCGAGCCCCTTCGAGCCAGGGAGGCGGTCGAGAGCGATGGCAGTGATGCTGGAGTTGGAGCGGCCCACCATCCAGGCCGTGGAGGTGACGGATACCTACGGCAAGTTCGTGGTGGAGCCCCTGGAGCGGGGCTACGGGATCACCCTGGGCAACTCGCTGCGGCGGGTGCTGATGTCGTCGCTGCCGGGCGCGGCGGTCTCCACCATCCGCATCGACGGCGTGCTGCACGAGTTCTCCCACCTGCCCGGGGTGCGGGAGGACGTCACCGACATCATCCTCAACATCAAGGGCCTGGTGGTGCGGCTGCATGGCGACGGCCCCGTCACCGCGCGCCTGGAGGCCACGGAGGAGGGGCCGGTGCTGGCGCGGGCCATCCGGGTGGGGCCCGAGGTGGAGATCCTCAACCCGGACCACGTCATCGCCACCCTGGAGGCCGGCGGCCGCCTCTCCATGGAGATGACCATCGTCAAGGGCCGGGGGTGGGTGCCGGCCGAGCGCAACAAGCAGCCCGGGATGCCCATCGGGGTCATGGCGGTGGACTCCATCTTCAACCCCGTGCGCAAGGTCAACTACCAGGTGGAGAACACCCGGGTGGGCCAGCGCACCGACTTCGACCGGCTGGTGCTGGAGCTGTGGACCAACGGCGCCATCGCGCCCATGGAGGCCGTCTCCACCGCCGCCCAGATCCTGATCCAGCACCTGGAGCTCTTCCGGGACCTGACCACGCCGGAGCAGGCCCCGGTCCTGCAGGAGAGCGCCCAGGACCGCGAACGCAACCGGGTGCTGGAGATGCCCATCGAGGAGCTGGGCCTGTCGGTGCGCTCGTACAACTGCCTGAAGCGGGCGGGCATCGACACGGTGGGCGAGCTGACCCGCAAGACCGAGGAGGACATGATGAAGGTCCGCAACCTCGGTAAGAAGTCGCTCCAGGAGGTCAAGGAGAAGCTGGCGCAGCTGGGCCTCTCGCTGCGCCAGTCCGACGATGAGTGAGACGGCGGGGGAGCGAGGGTGAAGGCGCGCAAACTGGGTCGCGACTACGATCACCGGCGGTGGCTCCTGCGGCAGCTGGCCACCCAGCTGATCCTGCACGGGCGCATCCGCACCACCCTGGCCCGAGCCAAGGTGGTGCGCCCCATCGCCGAGCACATGGTCACCCTGGCCAAGCGGGGGGACCTGCACGCCCGCCGTCAGGCGGCGGCGGTGCTGACGGACAAGGCCGCGCTGCGGAAGCTCTTCAACGAGGTGGCGCCCAAGTACGCCGACCGGCAGGGGGGCTACGTGCGCATCGTCAAGATCGGCCCCCGTCGGGGTGATGCGGCGCCCATGTCCATCATCGAGCTGGTCTGATGCCCCCCGACCCCCTCATCCGGGTGGAACAGGTCACCTACCGCTACGCCGCCGGAGGAGACGCCCCGGCGGTCGTCGCGCTTGACGGCGTCAGCCTGGAGGTGAGCCGGGGCGACTTCGTGGCGGTGGTGGGGCGCAACGGCTCCGGCAAGTCGACCCTGGCGCGCCACCTCAACGGCCTGCTTCAGCCCGACCAGGGCCGGGTTCTGGTGGACGGCATGGATACCCGGGACCCAGCCCGGCTGTGGGAGATCCGCCGCCTCGTGGGCATGATCTTCCAAAATCCCGACAACCAGCTGGTGGCCACCACGGTGGAGGAGGACGTGGCCTTCGGCCCCGAGAACCTGGGTGTCCCGCCCGACGAGATCGCCCGGCGGGTCACCTGGGCTCTGGAGACGGTGGGGATGGCCGCTTACCGGCGGCACCCGCCGCACCGCCTCTCGGGGGGCCAGAAGCAGCGGGTGGCCATCGCCGGCGTGCTGGCCATGCAGCCCGCCTGCCTCGTCGCCGACGAGCCCACCTCCATGCTGGATCCCCGGGGCCGGGCCGAGGTGCTGCAGACCCTGCTGGAGCTGCGCCGGCGCCTGGGCATGGCGGTGGTGCTCATCACCCAGCAGATGGGCGAGGCGGCCCTGGCCGACCGGGTGGTGGTCATGGACCAGGGACGCATCGTGCTCGATGGCCCGCCCCGGTCCGTCTTCACCCGGGCCGCGCAGCTGGAGCGGCTGGGCCTGGAGCTGCCGGCCGCCGTGGCGGTGGCGGAGCGCCTGCGGCAGGCAGGCGTGCCGGTGGCTCCCGACGTCATCACCGTCGACGAGCTGGTGGAGTGGCTGTGCCCATCGCCGTCCGGCACCTGAGCCACGTCTACATGCCCGGGACCCCCATGGCGGTGCCGTCGCTGCGCGACGTCAGCTTCGAGGTGGCCGACGGCGAGTTGGTAGGCATCATCGGGCCCACCGGCTCGGGCAAGTCGACCCTGGTGCAGCACCTCAACGGCCTCATCCGGCCCCGGCCGGGCACCGTCTTCGTGGACGGGCAGGACGTGGGCGACCGCCGGACGGACCTCCGGCAGCTGCGGCTGAAGGTGGGCCTGGTCTTCCAGTACCCCGAACACCAGCTCTTCGAGGAGACGGTCTACGACGACGTGGCCTTCGGCCCCCGCTCCATGGGCCTGGAGCCTGCCGAGGTGGACCGCCGGGTGCGGCGCGCCATGGCCATGATGGGGCTGGACGTGGAGACCCTGGGGCGCCGGTCGCCCTTCGAGCTTTCGGGGGGCCAGCGCCGCCGGGTGGCCATCGCGGGGGTGCTGGCCCTGGGCTGCTCCAAGCTCATCCTCGACGAGCCCACGGCAGGGCTGGACCCCGCCGGGCGCCGGGAACTGCTGCGCCTGCTCACCCGCCTCAACCGGGAGGGGATGACCATCCTCCTGGTCACCCACGACATGGACGACCTGGCGGAGGTGGCGCGGCGGGTGCTGGTGCTGAGCGAGGGGCGGCTGGTGGCCGATGCCCCCATCCGGGAGCTGTTCGGACAGCATCGGGCCCTGCTGCAGGAGCACCACCTGGACGTGCCTGCCGCGGTCCGGATCCTGTACGGGCTGCGGGAGCGGGGGGCCGAGGTGCGGCTGGACCGGATCACCGTCGACGAGGTGGCCGCGGAGGTGGCGCGCTGGTGGCGGTCCGCCCGGGGCGCCTCCGACGGGAGGGCCGCCGTGGAGCGGGAGGGGAGCCGGGCTCATGGCCATCGGCGAGATCGCCCTCGGCCAGTACGTCCCCGGTGAGTCGTTCCTGCACCGCCTGGATCCCCGCACCAAGATCGGGCTGACCACGGGCTTCGTCGCGCTCATGTTCATGGTCCACACCTGGTGGGGCTACGCGGCAGGGGGCCTGATGGTGGCCGCGGGCATCGCCGCGGGCCGGCTCTCGCCGCGGTGGGTGCTGCGGGGGCTGCGGCCCATCGTGGTGCTGATCCTCATCAGCGTGGTGCTCAACGCCTTCTGGACCGAGGGCCGCACCCTGTGGCAGTGGGGGCCGCTGCGCCTGACGGCGGAGGGCCTGGAGCGGGCCGGCATGATGGGGCTGCGCCTGGTGCTGCTGGTCGCGGGGGCGTCGCTTCTGACCCTCACCACCAGCCCCATCGACCTCACCGACGCCCTGGAGCGCCTGCTGGG
This sequence comes from Limnochordales bacterium, assembly GCA_036564285.1. Classification (GTDB taxonomy): domain Bacteria; phylum Bacillota; class Limnochordia; order Limnochordales; family Geochordaceae; genus Geochorda. Next base: position 1,415 of record DATCKV010000097.1, on the reverse strand, counting down.
TCCCCTGCGGCGGATCGGCGTGCCCGCCCACGAGCTGGCCATGATGATGAGCATCGCGCTGCGCTTCGTGCCCACCCTCATCGAAGAGGCGGACCGGATCATGAAGGCGCAGATGGCCCGGGGCGCCGCCTTCGACCGGGGCAACCTGCTGGCCCGGGCCCGTGGGCTGGTGCCGCTGCTGGTGCCCCTCTTCGTCAGCGCCTTCCGGCGGGCCGACGAGCTGGCCCTGGCCATGGAGGCCCGCTGCTACCGGGGCGGCCAGGGGCGCACCCGGCTGCGCCAGCTGCACATGCATCCCCGAGACTGGGCCACCCTGGCCCTCTTCGCCGCCGGGGCCGTGGGGGTGGCCGTCTGGCTGTGAGCGCCCCGCGCACCATCCGGATGCGGGTGCAGTACGACGGCACGGGGCTGTACGGCTTCCAGCGCCAGAGGGACCCCCGCAAGCCCACGGTGCAGGGGCTGCTGGAGGAGGCGGGACGGCGGCTGCTGGGCCATCCCGTCGCGATGGTGGGTGCCGGGCGCACCGACGCGGGGGTGCACGCGGTGGGGCAGGTGGTGCACTTCCGCACCGTCAGCCCCATCCCCGCCGAGCGCATCCCTCGGGCCCTCAACGACCGGCTGCCGCCGTCGGTGCGGGTGGTGGCGGCGCAGGAGGCGGAGCCGGGCTTCCACGCCCGGCGGGATGCCACCAGCCGCATCTACTGCTACCACATCCTGCAGCACCCGACGCCCTCGGCCCTGCTGGGCCGCTACACCCTGTGGTGGCCGCACGCCCTGGACGTGGAGCGGATGGCGGCCCTGGCCCGGCACCTGGTGGGCGTGCACCGCTTCGACCGCTTCGGCAGCCCCACCCGGCCGGGCGGCGGCACGAGGCGTACGCTCTTCGGCTGCCGGGTCGACCAGGAGGAGGTGGCCGGCGGCCGGCTGGTGCGGATCTGCTTCGAGGCCGACGCGTTCTTGTACCGGATGGTGCGCCGGCTGGTGGGCGCGATGTTGGCGGTGGCAGCGGGGCGGCTGCCGGCCGAGGCGGTGCTGGCCCTCCTGGACCCGCCGGCAGACGGCGGGCCGGGGGCGTCCCGGGCCGGGGGCCCCGTGGCGCCGGCCGTGTCGCCGGCGGGGCTGGTGCTGGTGCACGTGCACTACGGGCCGCCCCCGGCGGGGCTGCAGGGCTGCGGCCGCATCCTTGACACCCTCGCGGGCCTTTGGCTAGAATGGCCGCGTGGCCTTCCGGGCCTGGATGGCTAGAGGGGACAGCACGGGATCATGCCGGTCAATCCTGCCAGGACCTTCATGCTGCGCACGCAGGACGCCAGGCCGCGCTGGTACGTGGTCGACGCGGAGGGCAAGGTGCTGGGCCGCCTGGCCAGCCGCATCGCCGCGGTGCTGCGGGGCAAGCACAAGCCCACCTACACGCC
>DATCKV010000096.1:0-5167 GCA_036564285.1 Limnochordales bacterium | reverse complement strand
CCAGGCTGATGAGCCACAGGGTCTGACCCAGCCCCGAGCCGGGAGCGGCCTGCGGCACCGCGGAGAGAGGGGCGTACGCCGTCCACCCGCTGACGGGGGCCCCGCCGGGGACGAAGAACGCGGCCAGCAGCGGGATGAGCGACACCGGGTAGAGCCAGAACGAGATGGCGTTGAGCAGCGGGAAGGCCATGTCCCGGGCGCCGATCTGAAGGGGGATCAGGAAGTTGCCGAAGCCCCCCGTCAGGGCGGTGCTCAGGACGAAGAAGATCATAATGGTGCCGTGCATCGTCACCAGGTTGAGGTAGAACCCCTGGCTCATCACCCCGTTGGGGAAGTCGGCCGGCAGCAGGGCCCCCAGCAGCGACCAGCTGCGCCCCGGCCAGCCCTGGACCAGCCGGATGCCCATGGCCAGAAGCCCGCCCAGCAGGGCCATGAAGAACGAGACGGTCAGGTACTGCAGCCCGATGATCTTGTGGTCCAGGCTGAAGACGTACCTGCGCCAGAATCCCCTGGGCTCCTCGTGATGCGTGACCGCGTGGGCCACGCGCTCGGCGACTGCCATCTGTTCGTGCCGCTCCTTTCCGCCCATCCCGTCGGTTGCCGACGCCCCTTCCGGGGTCGACGCGCCTTCAGATGGTGGGCTGCGAGGCCAGCCAGGCCTCGAACTCCTGCAGCGTCACCACCTTGAGGGTGCTGGCCATGACGTAGTGGCCGATGCCGCAGAGCTCGGCGCAGGCCACCGGGAACGTCCCCGTGCGGGTGGGCGTGAAGACCACCTGGGTCACGCGGCCCGGCACCGCATCCTGCTTGAAGCGGAAGTTGGGCAGGTAGAAGCTGTGGATGACGTCCTTGGAGCGGATGAGCAGCCGCACCGGGCGCCCCACCACCAGATAGAGCTCCCGGCTCACCACGTCGTCGGCTGCCCCCGGCATGTCGGCGCGGATGCCCAGGGGTGCGGTGCGGCTCTCCGCGCGGAAGTCGATGGGCGCCAGCACCCCGTCAGGCCCCGGGTAGTGGTAGCGCCACCCGAACTGCTCAGCGATGACCTCCACCGTCATCGCATCCGGGGGCGCCGCCGAGTGCACCCGCAGCCAGACGCTGCCCCCCAGCACCGTCAGCGAGATGAGGATGGCAGCCGGGATCACCGTCCAGGCGATCTCGAGGCTCCGGTTCTCGTGCCACGAGGCCGCCCGGCTCGACGGGTCGCGGGCGGCGAAGCGCCAGACGGTGAAACCCAGGAGCAGCTGCACCAGCACGAAGACCGTGGCGATGATGGAGAAGATGATGCGGAAGAGGCGGTCGATGAGCGCCCCCTGCTCCGAGGCCAGGGACGGAAACCACCAGTGCCGGAACGCCCACCAGGTCGCCACGACGGCGGCCAGCACGACGGCCCAGATGAGGGCCGCGGCGGCCGCGCCGCGGCGGCTTTCGGGCCGCTCCCGCACCTGCTCGACGTCCGCCGCCACGTCCAACCCCCCACTCACCCGCTCGCTCGACGCCGCCGCCCCGTCTCAGGCGGGCGGCGGGTCGCCCGGTGCGCGGCGTGTCGCCGGTGCACACGAGGTAATAATTTCGGCACCAACCGTACATACCCTGCTCACAATGTTTAGCCCGGATGAGTATAGCCCACGGAGCGGGGAGATGGGCCGGGCGAGGCCGGCGGCAGATGGTAGGCGGGAGAACCCCCGGGTGCGTCAGGCGCCGCTCACGGCCAGCCCTCCCGCCAGCGCGGCGGCCACCACCGCCAGGGCCATCCGCCACCAGGCCGCGGCCCAGTCGGGGGCCAGCAGCACCTCGGGCAGCACCTGGGCCGGACGCCCGGCGAGCCAGGCGGCCACGCCCAGCAGCAGCGCGCCCACCAGCGCGCCGCCGGCCATCCCGGCCCTCCCTGCCAGCCTCCCGGCCGTCCACCCGCCCGCGACGACGCTGACGTAGGCGGCCAGGGCATGCACCCACCCCGGCACGAAGACCACGGCTCCCAGCCGCTGCAGGGTGCCCAGGACCACCGAAGCGCCCACGGTCAGACCCAGCCCGACCGCGGCTCCGCCCACCACCGCGCCGGCCACCGGCATGCGCCCCGCCGCGCCCCCTGCGCCCTGACGGGCCGCCCCGGCAGGGGCCCGACCGGCCGGGGCGAACGCTCCCGTGCGGCTCATCCCTGCCACCTCCATACCCCACGCTATGAGGGGAGCGCACGAGGACATGAGCGCCCAGCCGCTGCGAACCGTGCTGGTGACCGGCGCCGGGCAGGGCATCGGAAGGGCGGTGGCCCTGGCCTTCGCACGGGCGGGATGGGCGGTGGCCGCCCTGGACGTGGACGCCGAGGGCCTTCAGGAGACCCTGGAGGCCCTGAAGGCCTCAGGGGCGCCGGACCCATTGGGCCTCGAGGCCGACGTCGCCGACGAGGAGCAGGTGGCGCGGGCCATGGAGCAGGTAGACCGGCGCTGGGGCCGGCTCGACGCGCTGGTGGCCAACGCGGGCATCCCCGATCCCCGCTGGTCCCGGCCCCTGGAGTTCCCCGAGCGGCCCGGCGACCCCGCTGCCCTCCGGCCCCTGATGGAGGCGTGGGACCGGGTGATGGCCGTCAACCTGCGGGGGGCCTACCTGTGCTGCGCGGCCGCGGTACCCCTGCTGCGGCGCGCCGGCCGGGCCTCCATCGTGCTCATCGCCTCGACCCGGGCCCTGCAGAGCGAGCCCCGCTCCGAGGCCTACGGAGCCTCCAAGGGAGGCCTGGTGGCGCTGGCGCACGCGCTGGCCGTCTCCCTGGGGCCCGAGGTGCGGGTCAACGCCGTCAGCCCCGGCTGGATCGACACCCGGGAGTACCGCAAGCGCCGCACGCCCCCGCCCGAGCCGCTGCGTCCCATCGACCACGCCCAGCACCCGGTGGGCCGCGTCGGCCGCCCCGAGGACGTGGCGGCCGCCTGCCTCTTCCTGGCCGGCGAAGAGGCGGGCTTCATCACCGGCCACAACCTGGTGGTGGACGGCGGCATGACCCGCCGCATGATCTACGCCGAATGAAGGGCCGCCCCGGCAGCCGGGCCCGCACCCGTCACGAGGCGCGCTCCTTCTGGGCCGCGGCGATGACCTGCTCGGCGATGGGCGGCGGCACCTCCTCGTAGTGGTCGAAGGTGGCCTTGAACCGCCCTCGCCCGCCCGTGATGGAGCGCAGATCCACCGCGAAGCGGAACATCTCGGCCATGGGCGCGTGGGCCCGCACCACCCGCAGCCCGTCCCGGGCCTCCATGCCGATGATGCGGCCCCGCTTCTTGTTGAGGTCGCCGATGACGTCGCCCATCTGCTCCTCGGGCACCGTCACCTCCACCAGCAGGATGGGCTCCAGCAGCACGGGGTTGGCCTCCATGAAGGCCTTCTTGAAGGCGATGGAGGCCGCGATCTTGAAGGCCATCTCCGAGGAGTCCACCGGGTGGTACTTGCCGTCGTAGAGGGTGCACTGGACGTCCACCACCGGGTAGCCGGCCAGCACCCCCTCCTGGCAGGTCTCCCGGAAGCCCTTCTCCACCGCCGGGATGTACTGCTTGGGCACGGCACCGCCGAAGATCTTGTCGACGAACTCCAGCCCCTGCCCCGGCGGCAGAGGTGAAATCTCCAGGAAGACCACCCCGTACTGCCCGCGCCCGCCCGTCTGCTTGACGTAGCGGCCCTCGGCCCGCTGCGTGGAGCGGATGGTCTCCCGGTACGGCACCCGGGGCTGGGTCAGCTCCACCTCGACGCCGAACTTCTTCTGCAGTCGGCTCACCACGATCTCCAGCTGCAGCTCCCCCAGCCCCGACAGCAGCAGCTGGCCCGTCTCGGCCGACTTCTCCACCCGCACCGTCGGGTCTTCCTCGGCCACCCGGAACAGCCCCGCGGCGACCTTGTCCTCGTCGCCCCGCTTCTTGGGCGCCACGGCCATGGTCAGCGCCGCCTCGGGGAACTGGATGCCCGGCAGCACCAGCCCCGCGTCGCGGGAGGTCAGGGTGTCGCCGGTGGCGGTCTCCTGCAGCTTGGCCACGGCCCCGATCTCGCCGGGCCCCAGGGCCTCCACCTGGATGGACTCCTTGCCCCTGGGCACGAAGAGCTGCCCGACCCGTTCCTCCCGGCCCTTCTGGGCGTTGAAGACGGTGGAGTCGGACCGGACGGTGCCCGCGTAGACCCGGAAGAGGTTGAGCCTCCCCACGTAGGGGTCCGAGATGGTCTTGAAGACCAGGGCCGCCAGAGGCCCGTCGGCCGCGACCGGGCGGCGGACCTCGGCGCCGTCCCGGGAGGCCCGCGCCGCCACGGGGCCCGCGTCCACCGGCGACGGCAGCAGCTCCACCACCAGGTCCAGCAGCCGCCGCACGCCGATCCCCCGGGATCCGCACCCCAGCGCCACCGGCACCAGGGTGCCGGCGTGCACCGCCGCCCGCAGCGCCCGGCCCAGCTCCTCGGCGGTGATGGGCTGCTCCTCCAGGAACTTGGCCGTCAGCTCGTCGTCGGTGGCGGCGACGGCCTCCACCAGCTGCTCGCGCCAGCGGGCCGCCTCCTGCTCCCACTCCCCGGGGATGGGGCCCGCCTCCTCCCGGCCGAACTCCTTGCCCGCCCGGTAGGCCTGCATGGCCACCAGATCCACGAAGCCCTCGAACCGCTCGGCTTCCCCCATGGGGATCTGGAGCGGCACGACGCGGTTGCCGTAGAGGCGGCGCAGCTGGTCCAGGGTGCGGGCGAAGCTGGCGTTCTCCCGATCCATCTTGGTGATGAAGCACAGACGCGGCAGCGGCCGGCCCCCCTCGTAGGGGTGGTCGGCCATCTCCCACACCTGCTCGGAGCCCACCTCCACGCCCTGAGGCGCCGCGTAGACCACCACCGCCGCCTCCACGACCCGCAGCGCCGCCACCACCTCACCGGCGAAGTCGAAGTAGCCCGGGGTGTCGATGACGTCCAGCCGGTGGTCCCGCCAGTCGCAGACGGCCAGGGCCGCCTGGATGCTGATCCGGCGGCGGACCTCCTCGGGGTCGTAGTCGGTGGTGGCCGTGCCCTGGTCGACGCTTCCCAGGCGGGAGGTGGCCCCGCTCAGGAAGAGCATGGCCTCGGCCAGGGTGGTCTTGCCCGACCCGCCGTGGCCGATCAACGCGACGTTGCGAATGCGCTCGGGTGGCCGCAGCGTTCCCACGGTCCAGCACGTCCCCCT
>DATCKV010000095.1:0-6191 GCA_036564285.1 Limnochordales bacterium | reverse complement strand
TCCGACAGCGCCTGCTGCTCGGCGCTCAGGACGTTCACCGCGAAGCGGCCGGCCCGCTGGATGCGGGCGTGGCTCTCCCGCCGGCGGTCGACGCAGACCAGCACCAGCGGGGGTTCGAGGGAGACGGAGGTGAAGGAGTTGACCGTGATGCCGTGGGGCTCGTCGGGGCTGCCGGTGGTCACCACCGTGACGCCCGTGGCGAAGCGCCCGGCGACCCGTCGAAACCACAGCGGATCCACGGGTGCGCCCCCTTCCGCCCCATCATAGCGCGCCCGGGCAGGAAGGGAGCGTGGCCCGGCCGAAGCCCTCGCGCGAGGGAGAGCCTGACGGGGATGCACGGGCCGCCCGGGGAGCCGCCGCTCTCCAACCGCATGGAGCAGGCCGTGCTGGCCGCTCTGGACGAGGCGCTGGCGTATCACCCCGACGCCTGCCGCTGCCAGCGCTGCCGGCGCGACATCGTGGCGCTGGCCCTGCGCAGCCTCCCGGCCAGGTACGCCGGCAGCGACAGCGGCACGGTGGTGGTCGACGCGGAGCTGCAGCGCCTGCAGAGCCGGGTCGAGGTCTTCAAGGCGCTGCACCAGGCCATCCTGGTGGTGAAGCGCCGCCCCCACCACGGCCGCCCGGAGTGAGGGCCGAAGCCGCGGCGGGGGCGGCGTCGCGCCAGCTCGCCGGCCGCCCGGCCTGTCAGGAGCCGGCACCCCCCTCCTGCACGTTGACGATCCGGCCCTCCACGGTCGGGCTCACCGTGCCGCGGGCCTCGATGTAGCGGGCCACCACCTCGGCCATCAGCGGGCCGGCCGCCGGGTCGACCAGCACCCGGCCCCCCTGCAGCGACTGGTAGCCGTCGCCGCCGCGGAGCATGTAGTCGTTGGTGGCCAGGGTGTAGGTGGCCGACTCGTCCAGGGGGCGCTCGCCCACCTTCACCCACACGACCCGCTGCCCGGCGGGCTTCGACGGGTCGAAGGCGAAGCGGAGTCCCGACACCTGCGGGAAGCGCCCGGCCAGCTGCTCCACCTGGCTGACGCCGTTCTCCAGCGCGGCCCGCACCTGGGCGCCGGTCACCTCCACCTTCACCACCACGTTGCCGAACGGAAGCCACGCCACCACGTCCCGGCGCCGGATGGGGCCGGCCGGGAGCACCGCGTTGGTGCGGATGCCGCCGCCGTTGGTGATGGCGATCTGGGCGCCCACGGCTTCACGGATGGCGTCGGCCACCAGGTTGCCCAGAGGCGCCTCTCGCGCGCGCACCACGCTGTTGCGGGCGTCCAGATCCACGGCCGTGCGGCCGATGACGACGTCCATTTCCTGGGAAAGCCGGGCCACCCAGCCGGACACCATGGCTGCCATGGCGGGCTGCTCGGCGAGCTTCTCGTCGACGGCCAGCATCCGGTCGCTGAACCCCGTCACCCGGCCGTCCTGGACGGTCAGGTCCACCACGCCCAGGTACCGGTTGTCGCTGCCGGCCTTGACGATGAGCCGGCCGCCCTCCACCTGGCGCATGACGTCGTGCTCGTGACCGCCCACGACCAGGTCAATCTCGGGCACCTCGCGCAGGAGCCGCACGTCGTCGGCCATGCTCTGGTGGGTCAGCGCGACGATGACGTCGGCCCCCATCGCCTTCATCTGCGGGATGTAGCGCCGGGCCGTCTCGACGGGGTCCAGGAAGCGCCACTGCGGGCCGGGGCTGGACAGCTCCCGGGTCTGCGGCGTGATCAGCCCCAGGATCCCGACGCCCACGTCGCCGATCTGGCGCACCACGAAGGGACGGGCCCCGGGGAACGGTCGGCCGGCGTCGTCCTCCACGTTGGCCGCCACCCAGCTGAAGTCGGACTCGGCCACGCGCCGCGCCAGCACCTCGTCGCCGAAGTCGAACTCGTGGTTGCCGAAGGTGGCCGCGTCGACGCCCAGGGCGTTGAGCGCCTCGATCATCTGCTCTCCCTTGAAGACCGACGACATGATGGAGGGCGAGATGACGTCCCCCGCGAAGAGCAGCAGCGCCGTGGGCTCCTCGGCCCGCAGCTGCTGGACCAGCGTGGCCAGGCGGGCCATGCCGCCCAGCTTGCCGCCGTCCACCGGCTCCAGGGTGTACGTGTCGTTGAAGTGCAGGATCCGGAGCTGGGCCGCCAGGGCGTACCCGGCCGCCACCAGCGCCAGCGCCGACGCCAGCACCACGCAGCTGAGCCACCGCCCGAGCCTTGTCCGCACGCGCTTCACGCTGGGTCTCTCCCCTCTCCCGGTCGGCCCCAGGCCGCGCCGCACCCTCCTCGAGGGCCGGCCCCACCCTCATGGGGTTCGGGAGGCGGCCCGAAGGCCCTTCTGCCCCACCCCGACTCCCCGGTAGAGGCGTCCGGCCTCGGCCAGGAGCATCCCCGCCAGGATCAGCGCCGCCCCCGCCGCCCCCCTGGGCCCGAAGCGCTCCCCGGCCAGCGCCACGCCCGCGATGGCGGCGAAGATGGGCTCCGTGGCGAAGATGAGGGCCGCGTGGGTGGCCGACGTGTGCCGCTGCCCCCACACCTGGAGCAGCAGCAACAGCCCGCTCACCACCGGGCCCGTCAGCAGCAGCGTGGCGGCCACCTCCCGGTCCACCCCCGCCAGGCTCCACCCCTCCAGGGTCGCCGCTCCCGCGCTCAGGGCGGCCACCGCCAGCACCTGCCACATGGTGAAGCCCACCAGCTCGACGCGCCGGCCGAAGTGGGCCACCGCCGTCACGTGGGCCCCGAAGGCCAGGGCGCAGCCCAGCACCAGCAGGTCCCCCCGCCGCACCGACAGGTCCGCCGGCTCCAGGAACATCAGGGCCATCCCCGCCGCGGCCAGGGCGACGCCGGCCAGCGCCGTCCGGTCCTGGGGCCGACGGAAGGCCAGGGCGTCGAGGACCGGCACCAGCACCACCGAAAGCCCCGTGATGAACCCTGCCTTGCCCGGCGTCGTGTACTGCAGGCCCAGGGTCTGCAGGGCGTATCCCGCGAAGAGCAGGAGCCCGGTCAGGAGTCCCAGGCGGGCCCCCCGGCCCCCGGCCAGGAGCCCCCCGCCCTCTTCCGGGACCGGTTCGCCTCGCCCCCGAGGCGGCCGGCCAGCCCGCCGCCAGGCCAGCACCCCCGCCAGCACCGGCGCCGCCAGCCCGAATCGCAGGGCCAGGAACGTGAAGACGGGGACGGCGGCCACGGCGTTCTTGACGGCCACGAAGGTGAGGCCCCACAGCATGGTGATGAAGAGCAGCGCGCCGTCGGCCACGAGGCGGGGCGGCCCGTCGGGGTGTGCCGGGGCGCGGCCGGGGTACTCCAACGCCGGCGGGTCCTCCGTTCGCTCAGAAGCCCTGCGTCGTCGAACGATCCATCTCCCGGTCCAGCTCCGCCAGCTTTCGCAGGGCCTCCAGGGTTTCCCTCCGTCCCAGCCGAGCCCTGGCCACCGCCCCGCGCCAGACGGCGATGGTGCGGTCGTACAGCGCCCGGTCCACGGGGAAGGGGATCCCGTCCTTGCCCCCGTGGGCGAAGGCGTAGCGGACGGGGTCCCGGTAGCTGGGCCGCGCCCCGTAGACCACCTCGGCCACCATGGCCAAGGCCCGGACCGTGCGGGGCCCCACCCCGGGCGTCGCCAGGACCCCTTCAAAGTCCGCGGGCGCGGCCCGGTAGAGGGCCTCCAGGGCCCGCTCCAGCTGGGGAGTGTCGGCGATGGCGTGCTCGGCCGGCATCGCCAGCTCCCGCGACGAAAGCCGCTCCAGCTGGCGGCGCCACCACGCCGGAGGCTGCGACGCCAGCTGCGCCGCCGCGGCCCGGGCGGCCGCGCTCTCCCGGGCCACCAGGTTGAGGGCCACCCGGGCCTGGCGCACCCCCAGCACCGCGGCGTGGGGCTCCTCGGTGAAGGCCTGCACCGACTCCGACAGCCAGTGGTAGCGCCGGGCCCAGCCGGTCTGCCCGTTCATGCCCTGCTGCACCACGCACCAGCGGCCCGACGCCGTGAAGAAGAAGGTGTGGTGGTAGAGGGTGTGCCCGTCCTGCACCGCGGCGCTGTCCACCTTGGCCGCCATCCGGCTGGCGTAGGCCAGGGCCCGGGGGTCCAGGGCCAGGCCGCGGCGCTCCACGTGCTCCTCGATCTCGTGGGGCGTGCGCCGGGAGGTGCCCCCCTTGCCCCCGCAGACGAAGAGGCCCAGGGCGCCCATCCGGCCCTTCAGCCCCTCCTTGAGGGCGCCGCAGACCACCGTGGTCACGCCCGAAGAGTGCCAGTCGTAGCCCAGCACGCTCCCCAGCGACTGAAACCAGAAGGGATCCGCGAGGCGGCGCAGCACCTCGTCGGGGCCCCACTCCTCCACCATGGCCTCCACGATGGCCGCGCCCAGGGCCTTCATGCGCTGGAAGAGCCACGGCGGGCACCGCCCGCCGTGCAGGGGCAAGAGGGCCGTCCCGGTCCGGCCCGCCACGTCGGCTTCACCCCGCCCTCGCCGGGATTATACTCCCAGGGGAGGGCAGCCGTCGTGTCCGAGGAGCGGCAGGAAGCCGAGGCGCAGGGCGCCGGCGACGACGCCATCTGGGGGGCCCTGTCGGCCCGCATCGTGGCCTGCCACCGCTGCCCCCGGCTGGTGGCCTACCGGACCCGGGTCGCCGCGCAGAAGCGCCGGGCCTATGCCGCCTGGGAGTACTGGGGGCGGCCGGTGCCCGGCTTCGGAGACCGCCGCGCCCGCCTGCTCATCGTCGGGCTGGCTCCCGCAGCCCACGGGGCCAACCGCACCGGCCGCATGTTCACCGGCGACAGCTCCGGCGACTTCCTGGTGGCGGCCCTGTGGCGGGCCGGCTTCGCCAACCAGCCCCGCTCCGAGCACGCCGGCGACGGCCTGACCCTCATCGACGCCTTCCTCTCGGCTCCGGTGCGGTGCGCGCCGCCCGACAACAAGCCGCTCAAGGAGGAGTTCGAGCGCTGCTTCCCCTACCTGGCCGCGGAGTTCGCCCTGCTGCGCCGGGTGCGGGTGGTGCTGGCCCTGGGCCGGGTCGCCTTCGAGACGGCCCGCCGCCTCGTCGCGCCCCGCCTGGACGAGGCAGGGCGCCAGGCGCTGCGGGCCGCCGCCTTCCGGCACGGGGCCGTCTACCGCCTGGGGGCGCTCGCGCTGGTGGCCAGCTACCACCCCAGCCGGCAGAACACCCAGACGGGCCGGCTCACCCCGGCCATGATGGACGCGGTGCTGCAGGAGGTGCGGCACCTGCTCGACTCGGAGCTCAGGGAAGCGGCCGCAGACGGGCCCCCAGCCGCACCGTAGGGCCCGACGACACCCCCAGGAAGGCCTCCAGCTCCCCGACGGCGCGGCTGGTCAGCCCCGCCGCCACCCCTGCGGCGACGGCGGTGTGGGCGTCCCGGGAGAAGGAGAGGTCCGGGGCCGAGACCGCGGCGTCCGCGTAGAGGGCCAGGTGGCCCGCCGCGTCGGGCCACCACGAAAGCGGCCGCGGCAGCGGCGCCAGCGGGAAGCGGCGCTCCAGCGAGATCCCCATGGCAGCCCCCTGCGCGGGGAGGCTGCCCGCGGGCGCGGCCCCCCGCACCCGCATCTCCGCCGGCCACCCTCCGACCCGGAAGCCCAGGCGCCCCTCCTCGTCCGCGGCCGGGCTCGGCTGGCCGGGCACCAGCGCGCCCGACGGCGGCCAGGCCACCCCCACCCGGGCCTCCAGCCGGAAATCGCCCGCCTCGAAGGGCAGCGCCCCGATCACCGCGCCGAAGAGGGGTCGGGCGCCGCCCGCTCCCGGCTGGCCGGTGCCCAGCAGCGCCTCCACGGAGGGCCGCACGGCCAGATCCGGCGCCAGATCCCAGCGGGTGCCGGCGGCCCCCACCACGGCCCTCACCGGAGCGGCTCCCTGGCCCCGGACCCACACGTTGCCCACCGTGGCGCCGAGCCGCCACGACCAGGCGTCGCCGTACGATTGGCGCCACGAGACCAGAAGGCCCGTGGTGCCGTCCCAGCCGGGCACCCAGCTGAGCGGCCAGTCCACCACCCGCATGTCCACCTGGCCGTCGGGCCCCACGGGGATGGCGAGCCCCATCCGCCACCGCAGCCCGGCGCCCTCGGCCCCCGGCGGCTGGGTGGGATCGGGCAGCTGGTAGCCGAGCCCCAGGTAGGCCACCCAGGCCTCGTCCACCAGCCACCCCTCCACGCCGTAGACGCCCCCGTTGACGTCCAGCACCGGCACCGCCTGGAGCCCGTACCCCGGCGCGGG
>DATCKV010000094.1:0-3310 GCA_036564285.1 Limnochordales bacterium | reverse complement strand
TCGGTGGCCGTCTTCGCGGCCGGCGTGGCGGGGGCCTGCCTGGGCTTCATCTGGTACAACGGCTACCCCGCCCAGATCTTCATGGGCGATGCCGGCAGCCTGGCCCTGGGGGCGGCGCTGGCGGGCATGGCCATCTTCACCCGCACCCTGCTGGTGCTGCCCGTGGTGGGCGGCCTGTTCGTGGCCGAGACCCTCTCGGTGATGGTGCAGGTCACCTACTTCCGGCTGACGGGGGGCCGGCGGCTGCTGCGCATGAGCCCCCTGCACCACCACCTGGAGCTGAGCGGCTGGAGCGAGCCCAAGGTGGTGGTGCGGCTGTGGCTGGCCGCGGCGCTGTGCGGGCTGCTGGGGCTGTGGGCCATGCTGCCGGGGATGCGGGGGTGAGGACGTGCTGCGGGGAGGGCGCCGCGCGGCCGCGGCAGGGGCGGTGACACCGGTTGCGTACCCGCGCGCCGCCGGCCAGGCTCCCTGGGCGCGGGATGCGGCCCGGGCCGGCGCCGAGCCGGCTCCCCCCGTGGACGTGGTGCTGGTGATGGCGGTCCTGACGCTTCTGGGCCTGGGGCTGGTGATGGTGCTCAGCGCCAGCTACACCCGGGGGCTGGCCCAGTTCGGCGATCCGTACTACTTCTTCAAGCGGCAGGTGCTCTACGCCGTCGGCGGGTGGGTGCTGGCGGCGGCCTTGAGCCGGCTGGACGTGCAGCGCCTCAAACCCCTGGCCGTGCCCCTCATGGCGCTCAGCTACGCCCTCCTGGCGGTGGTGCTGGCCACGGGCCAGGAGATCGGCGGCTCCCGCCGCTGGATCAGCCTCCCCTTCTTCAACTTCCAGCCGTCGGAGCTGGCCAAGCTGGCCGCGATCAACTTGACCGCCTTCTGGGTGGCGGGGCGGCCCGGTGCCATGGGCTCCTTCGTGCGGGGCCCGCTGGTGCCGCTGATGGCGGCCGGGCTGGCCTTCGGGCTCATCGTGCTGGAGCCCGACTTCGGCACGGCCGTGGTACTGGTGGGGGTCGTGGTGGTGCAGCTCTGGGCGGCCGGGATGCGCCCGGCCCACCTGGCGGCCCTGGCCGTGCTGGCGGCGCCGGGCCTGGGCGCCCTCATCTGGCTGGAGCCCTACCGGCTGGCCCGGCTGCTGGCCTTCGTGGATCCGTGGGCGGATCCCGCGGGCCGGGGCTGGAGCGTCATCCAGGCGCTGCTGGCCCTGGGCTCGGGCGGCCCCTTCGGGCTGGGGCTGGGCCAGAGCCGGCAGAAGTTCGCCTACCTGCCCGAGCACCACACCGACTTCATCTTCGCCATCCTGGGCGAGGAGCTGGGGTGGGTGGGGACCGTGACGGTGGTGGCGCTGTTCTGCGTGGTGGCGTGGCGGGGCTACCGCATCGCGCTGGGGCTGCGGGACCCTTACGAGCAGATCCTGGCGGCGGGGCTCGCCTCCCTGGTGGTGGGCCAGGCGCTGCTCAACATGGGCGTGGTCAGCGGGTTGCTGCCGGTGACGGGCATCCCCCTGCCCTTCGTCTCGTACGGGGGCAGCTCCCTGGTGGGCAGCCTGACCGCCGTGGGGCTGCTGCTGGCGCTTTCGCGCAAGAGCGTGGTGTAGGGGAGCGCGTGGGCTGAGGTGGGGCGACGGGCAGAGGCCGCGGGGGCGGAGCTCAGCATCGCCATCGCGGCCGCCGGCACGGGCGGGCACATCTACCCGGGCCTGGCCGTAGCCGAGGCGCTGCGGCGGCTGGCGCCCGGCGCGGCCGTCTGGTTCGTGACGACGCGGCGGGGGCTCGGGCCCGAGATCCTGGCGCGCCACGGCGAGGCGTTCACGGCGGTGGCCGGCGAGCCGGCGCCGCGGGGGCTCTCGGCCGCGAGGGCCGCCGCGTTCGCGGCCGCCGTGGCCCGGGGGGCCTGGCAGGCCCGGCGGGCGCTGCGGGCGCAGCGGGCGGCGGCGCTGCTGGCTACGGGCGGCTACGGGTCGGCGCCGGCGGTGGTGGCTGCCCGCAGCCTGGGGCTGCCCGTCATCTGGCAGGAGCAAAACGCCGTGCCCGGCCGGGCCACCCGGGCCCTCGGCCGCTGGGCCCGGGTGGTGGCGCTGGGCTTCGAGGAGGCGGCGGCCATGCTGCCGCCGGCCGTGCGGCGCCGGGCCCGGCTCACGGGCAACCCGGTGCGGGCCGCGGTGGTCGCGGGGGTGGACCGGGAGCAGGCCGCGCGGCGGCTCGGGCTGGATCCGGGCCGGCGCACCGTGCTGGTGGTGGGGGCCAGCCAGGGGGCGCGCCGCTTCAACGAGGCCCTCGCGCAGGCCGCCGGCGAGCTGGCGGGCGTGCCGGGGGTGCAGGTGCTGGCCTCCACGGGGAGGGCCCAGTGGGAGCAGGCCGTGGCCATGCTGCAGGCCCGGGCTCCCCAGGCCCGGGTGGAGGACGGGCGGGCCCGGCTGGGCGGCGTGGTGCTGGTGCCGTACCTGGAGGACATGGCCGCCGCCCTGTCCGCGGCGGACCTGGCGGTCTCCCGGGCCGGGGCCATCTCCCTGGCCGAGCTCACCTGCCGGGGGCTGCCGCTGGTGCTGGTCCCCTACCCGTACGCGGCCGACCGCCACCAGGAGGCCAACGCGCGGGTGCTGGAGCGGGCGGGGGCGGCGGTGGTGGTGCCCGACGAGGCCCTGGACGGGCGGCGGCTGGCGGAGGTGGTGACGGGGCTGCTGGCAGACCCCAGGCGGCTGGCGGCCATGGCCGAGGCCAGCCGCCGGATGGGGCGTCCCCGGGCGGCGGAGGAGGTGGCGGAGCTGGTCCTGGAGGCGGCCCTGGGAGGCCGGGCCCCGGCGTGAGGCCAGCGCCGGCGCACCGGGCTTCTCCCCCACGCATAGCATGGAGCACCGGTGGGGGGAACGCTCCGGTGGATCGGCTCACCGTCGTCGGGGGCGTGCCGCTGGCCGGCACCATCCACGTCTCCGGCGCGAAGAACGCCGCCCTGAAGCTGATGGCGGCGGCCCTGCTCACCCGGCAGCCCTGCGTCATCCGCAACGTACCCCGCATCCTCGACGTGGCCACCATGATGAGGCTTCTGGAGGGCATCGGTGCGAGGGCCAGGTGGACAGGGCCCGGCGAGGTGACCATCGAGGCCGCCGGGCCCCTGGCGCCGGAGCCGCCGCCGGGGCTGGTGCGCACCATGCGCGCCAGCGTCCAGCTGATGGGGCCCCTGCTGGCCCGCACGGGACGGGTGCGCATCAGCCAGCCGGGGGGCTGCAACATCGGCGAGCGGCCCCTGGACCTGCACCTGCAGGGGCTGGCGGCCATGGGGGCGACGGTGGCGCAGGAGGGCGGCTTCATCACGCTGCGGG
>DATCKV010000093.1:0-4397 GCA_036564285.1 Limnochordales bacterium | reverse complement strand
CACGCTCACCGCCACGGCCTGGTGCACCGCGACATCAAGCCTCACAACATCCTCATCACGGCCGAGGGCCTGGTGAAGGTGGCCGACTTCGGCATCGCCCGGGCCGTCAGCGCGGCCTCCCTGACCGATTCGGGCACGGTGCTGGGCTCGGTCCACTACTTCTCCCCGGAGCAGGCCCGGGGCCAGTCCATCGGCGCCGCCAGCGACATCTACTCCCTGGGGATCGTGCTGTACGAGATGCTGGCGGGCCGGGTCCCCTTCACGGCCGAGTCGCCGGTGGCGGTGGCGCTCCAGCACATCCACGATCCCGTGCCGTCCCTGAGTCGGGCCGTGCCGGGCATCCCCCCCGCCCTGGAGCGGTGCGTCATGCACGCGCTGGCCAAGGCGCCCGATCAGCGGCCCGCCTCGGCGGACGAGTTCGCCGAGGAGCTGCGGCAGGCGGTGCCGGCGGCCGAGGAGTTCCCCACCGTCACCCTGGTCCAGGGGGCGCCGGCTCCCACCGATCGGGCCGCCCGTGCCGCGCCGGGCGATCGCCCGGGCCGGTCCGCGCCTGCGTCACAGGAGGCGGACGGCGCGGTGACCCGGGTGGTGCCCCGGGGGCTGGTGGACAGTGCCGGGGAGAGCGCCGGCGCTCGGGAGGAGGGAGCCCAGACGGCCCGCCGGACCGGCCGGCCCTCCGGGCGGCGGCGAGCAGCCCGGTGGGCCTTCGTCGTCGCCTTCCTGGCCGGGATGCTGTGGGCCAGCACGCGCCTGATGGACCTCTTGTTCCCCCAGGAGGTCATGGTGCCCAGCGTGGTGGGCCGCTCCGAGGCCGAGGCCCGGGAGATCCTGGCCCAGCAGTCGCTGGCCTTCGGCGTCGATCAGTACGTCTACTCCGACAGCGTTCCCATGGGCCACGTCATCCGGCAGGACCCGGAGCCGGGCCGGCGGGTGCGGGAGGGGCGCCGCATCTGGGTCACCCTCTCCCTGGGCCCGGAGGTGGGCGTGGTGCCCGACGTGGTGGGCAAGCCGCTCAGGGAGGCGCAGGTGGCCATCACCCAGGGCGGGTTCGTGCTGGGGGAGGTGACCACCCGCTACGAGCCGGGTCTGACGCCCAACACGGTGGTGCTCCAGGACCCGGCCGCCGGCACCCGCCTGGAGAAGGGGCGGCCCATCCAGCTGGTGGTCAGCCGCGGTGACCAGCCCCTGCAGCGGGTGACCCTGCCCGACTTCACCGGGCTGGCCCTGGACCAGGTCAAGAGCCAGATCGAGAGCCTGGGCCTGCGCCTGGGCTCCACCTGGGCGCAGCCGGATCCCACCTTCCCTGCCGGCACGGTCATCGACCAGAACCCCATGCCGGGCACCGAGGTGGAGCAGGGCTCCACGGTGGACCTCATCTACAGCCAGGGTGCACCGGCGCCGGGGACGGCTCTGGGGCTGGTGCCGGGCGGCGGGGCGGAGTCGGGCCTGCCCCAGGGCGCCGGCACGCCCCCCTCCGCGCCAGGCTCGGGGGCCGGAGCCGGCGCGCCGGCCCCGGGGGCGGGCAGCCCGACGGCCCCGCCAGCGGCCTCGTCAGGGGCGGCTGCGGCGCCGGGCGGGGCCGCCAGCCGGTGGCGGACGGCGGAGGTACACATCCAGGTGCCGCCGGGCGGCGACCAGGAGGTGGTCATCCTGGTCATCGACGACTTCGGCGCCTCCGAGGCCTTCCGAGAGACGCTCCCCGGCGGCACCTACCTGACGCAGCGGGTGAGGGGCAGGGGGAGCTCGGCCCGGTTCCAGGTCTACATCGACGGGCGGATGGTGACGGACGAGCCCTTCCCGGCCCCCGGTGCGGGGTGACGGGCCGGCCGTGCAGCAGGAGGCAGGCATGACGGGCCCCGGTCTCCCCCTGGAGCAGGAGGCGCCGGTCCAGGCCGGGATGGTGGTGCTGCGCCAGGCCGGCTTCTACACCGTGCAGCTGCCCTCAGGCCGGCGCGTCGTCGCGGTGCTGCGGGGCCGGGTGCGGCGGGCCGGGCCGGTGGTGGCCGGCGACCGGGTGCGGGTGCGCCTGGTGCAGGACGGCTTCGGCGTCGTCGAGGAGGTGCTGCCCCGCAGCACGGAGCTGACACGCCCTCCCGTGGCCAACGTGACCCGGGTGGTCGCGGTGGTGGCGGCGCCCGAACCGGACCTGGCATGGCTGGACCGGCTCCTGGTGGTGGCCGAGGCCCGGGGGCTGTCCTGCGTGGTCTGCTTCAACAAGATCGACCTGGCCGACCCGGAGGCCGTGGCCCGGTGGCAGCAGCTCTACGAGGGGGTCGGCTACCCCGTCGCACCCACCAGCGCCCGCACGGGCCAGGGCGTGGAGCAGCTGGCCCGGCTGCTGGCGGGCCACGTCAGCACCCTCAGCGGCCCGTCGGGGGTGGGGAAGTCCTCGCTGCTCAACGCGCTCTGCCCCGAGGCGCGGGCCGAGGTGGGGGAGGTGTCGGCCCGCTCCCAGCGGGGCCGCCACACGACCCGGGTGGTGCGCCTGCTGCCGCTGCCGGGCGGGGGGCTGCTGGCCGACACGCCGGGCTTCTCCCGCCTGGACCTGGAGGGGATCCCGGCGAAGGAGCTGGGGCGGCTCATGCCCGACATCCGCCGGGAGTCAGCCCGGTGCCGCTTCAAGGGCTGCCTGCACCGGGGGGAGGAGGGGTGCGCGATCCCGCAGGCGGTGGAGCAGGGTCGGGTGGCGGCGTCGCGTTACCGCCACTACCGCTGGCTGCTGGAGGAGGCGCTGGAAGAGGAGGCCCGGCGGTACTCGTGAGCATCAAGGTCGCCCCGTCGCTTCTGGCCGCGGACTTCGCCCAGCTGGCCCACGAGGTGGGCCGGGTGCCCAATGCCGACTGGCTGCACGTCGACGTCATGGACGGCCACTTCGTCCCCAACCTGACCGTGGGGCCCCCGGTGGTGCAGGCCCTGCGCCGGGTCACCTCCTTGCCCCTGGACGTCCACCTGATGGTGGAGGCCCCCGACCGCTGGGTGGAGCCCTTCGCCCGGGCCGGCGCCGATCGCCTGACGGTGCACGTGGAGGCCACGGCCCACCTGGACCGGGTGCTGCGCCAGATCCGGGAGCTGGGGCTGCACCCGGGGGTGGCCCTCAACCCCGCCACGCCTGTGGCGAGCCTGGAGTACGTGCTGGAGCTGGTGGATCAGGTGCTGGTGATGACCGTCAACCCCGGCTTCGGCGGACAGCGCCTCCTGCCGGCCATGGTGCGCAAGGTGGCCGAGGTGCGGGAGCTGGTGGCGGCCCGGGGGCTGACGTGCGAGGTGGTGGTGGACGGAGGGGTCGACGAAGAGACCGCCCCCCGTCTGGTGGCGGCGGGGGCCAGCGTGCTGGTGGCGGGTACCTCGGTCTTCGGCGACCCCGACCCGTCGGCCGCGCTGGCGCGCCTGCGCCGCACCGCGCGAGCGGCCTCAGAGGGCTAGCTGGACCTTGCCCGCCTTGAGGCACCGGGTGCAGACGTAGGCCCGCTCCACCCGGCCCTCGACCACGATGCGGCGCCGGTGGAGGTTGGGCAGCCACCGCCGGTGGGTGTGGCGGTTGGACTTGCTCACGTTGAACCCTGTCATGGCGCCCTTGCCGCAGATCCTGCACTGACGAGCCAACTCCATCCCCGCCTTCCGGCCCTGCCGCGCGGGCCGGCGACCATTGTACCACGTCGCCCCCTCGCAGAGGGAGCCAGGAGCCGGCAGGGAATATGGGAGGGGCGGGCCGTCTGGTATGATGGCGCCGCGAGGAGGCGCGGGCCGTGAGCGTGACGCTGACCAACGAGTTCGGGCGCATCCGCCTCTCCGAGGAGGCCCTGTCGGCCATCGCCGGCTTCGCCGCCCGGGAGTGCTACGGCATCGTAGGGGTGGCCGCCCGCAGCGTTCCCGACGGCATCGCCGAACTGCTGGGGCTCGAGAGCATCCACCGCGGCGTCGAGATCCGCATCGACGAAGACGACAACGTCGTGGTCAACCTCTTCGTCATCGTCGAGTACGGGGTCAACATCCTGCAGGTGGCGCGCAACGTCATGGAGCAGGTGCGCCACCGCCTGGAGCAGCTGTCGGGCCTGACGGTGGCCCAGGTCAACGTCCACGTGCAGGGCGTGCGGGTGGCGCAGTCGGACCGCCGGCGGAGCCACGAGAGTTTCTCCCGGAGGGCGTAGGGTGATGGATGTCTCGGCCGCACCGCGCAGGAATCGCCTCTTCCTCGGCTGGATCCAGCTGGGCGTGCAGATGCTGGACCGGGAGCGGGCCGCCATCGACGCGCTCAACGTCTTCCCCGTCCCGGACGGCGACACGGGCACCAACATGTTCCTCACCATGAGCGCGGCGCTGCGGGAGGTGGAGCGCCGGGGCCTGCAGGCCCGCCTGGAGGAGCTGGTGACGGCTGCCTCCCAGGGCGCGCTGATGGG
>DATCKV010000092.1:0-6479 GCA_036564285.1 Limnochordales bacterium | reverse complement strand
GGCCGCGCACCGCATGGGGTCGCTGCCGGGCGGGGAGGCCATGGCGGCGGCGGGGCTGGCCTACCACACCGCCCGGTCCCTGCTGGCGTTCGCCGGACGGCTGGACGGTGAGGAGGACGAGGAGCTGGTGCAGCTGGCCGCGGTGGGCACCGTGGCCGACGTGGTGAGCCTGACCGGGGAGAACCGCCGCCTGGTGCGGGAGGGGCTGCGCGGCATCCGGACCCGGCCCCTGCCCGGGCTCGAAGCCCTGGCCCGCCGGGCCGGCGTCGCGCCCCAGGAGATCGACCCGTTCCACATCGCCTTCATCCTGGCCCCGCGGCTCAACGCGGCCGGGCGGGTCGACGACCCGGGGGTGGGGCTCGCGCTGCTGCTGGCGGCCACCCCCGAGGAGGCCCGGGAGCCGGCCGAGCGCCTGGAGGCCGCCAACCGCGCCCGCCAGGAGGTGGAGCGGCGCATCCTGGAGTCGGCGCTGCGCGAGGCCGAGCGGCAGGTGGACGCGGAGGACCCTCCGGTGCTGGTGGTGGCCGGGGAGGGGTGGCACCCCGGTGTCATCGGCGTGGTGGCCTCCCGGCTGGCGGAACGGTTCGCCCGGCCCGCCGTGGTGGTGGCCCTGGAGGGGGAGCAGGCCCGGGGATCCGCCCGCAGCGTGCCCGAGGTCAACCTCTATGAGGCCATGGCCGAGTGCGGGCCGCTGTTCGACCGGTTCGGCGGCCACCCCATGGCGGCGGGCTTCTCCATGGCCGCCCGGGACGTGCCGGCCCTGCGGGAGCGGCTCGTGCAGGCCGTCGCGGCCCGCTGGAGAGGGCCCTTCGTGGGCCGGCTGGATCTGGACGCCTGGGTGCGCCTGGGCGACGTCACCGCCGAGCTGGTGGAGCAGCTGGCCCTGCTGGAGCCCCACGGCGAGGGCAACCCCCGGCCCGTGCTGGCGGCGGCGGAACTGGCGCTGGTGGAGGCGCGCCCGGTGGGGGCCGACGGGCGCCACCTGCGGCTGGTGGTGCGGGAGCCCGAGACCGGCGCCGAGGCGGGGATCATCGCGTTCGGGCGCGCGGAGGAGTGGAAGGCGCTGGTGGAGCAGGCCGCTGCCGGCCGCCACCGCCTGGACGTGGCCTTCGTGCCGGGGCGCGGCCGCTTCGGCGAGGTGGAGATCCGGGCGGTGGCCCTCCGGCCAGCGGCGGGGGTGGCGCCCGCGGTGGGGTGGGAGCGGCCGGTGGCCCTGACCGTGGGGCCCGTCCCCGAGGGACGGCCCCGGCCCGCCGCCCCGGAGCGCGGCGGCGTGGCGGCGGAGGTGGAGGACCGGCGGGGCGCGGCCGACCGGACGCCTGACGGCATCTGGGAGGAGTGGCTGGGGAAGGGCGCCGGGGCGGCCGGCCCCGGGGCGCCTGGCCCGCCGGCGCTGACCGTGGTGGCCGTGCGGGACCCCGCTTCGGCCCTCCGGCTGTGCACGGCGGCGTGGCGGGCCGCCTCCGGCGCGGCCGGCCGGGTGGCGTGGGCCGGGCCGGACGACGAGCCTCCCGGGGCCCCCGGCCTTCTGGGCGATGGGGCGGGCGTGCTGGTGACCTGGGCGCCCGAGGTCGTGGAGCGCCTGCGCGCACCGGCGGATCTGTGGCTGTGGCAGCTGCCCCTGGAGCCGTGGCGCTGGGCCCGCGTGGCCCTCGGGGGGCGCGTGCGCCGCCTGGTGCTGGCCTACGGCCAGGAGGACCGCCGCCGGCTGGAGGAGGGGTGGCTGGCCCAGCTGCCCGACGTGGAAGCCCTCCGGCACCTGTACCGGCTGATGACCGCCCAGGCCAGCGTGGCCGGCCCTCGCCTGCCCGGCGACCCGGCCGAGCTGGCCGCGGCGCTGGGCGTGCTGGATCCCCGGTGGCGTCCTCGCCTGTCGGCTCGCCTGGTGGCCCACGCGCTGGCGATCTTCGAGGAGCTGGGGCTGGTGGCCCGGGTCGGCCCTGGCCACCGGACGGGCTGGCTGTGGAAGGGGGCGAAAGCGGGCGTAAAGCTCGACCTGACGCAGTCTGCTCGCTATAATGAGCTCATCGAGGCCCGCCGTCTCTGGCAGGCGGCCCTCGAGGGGGCGTTTTCGGAGGCGGCGGCGGTCTGGTGGCGGGAGCAAGCCGCGGCCCGGTGCGGCGAGCCGGCCTGATCGCGCGGCCGCGGCATGCGGGGTCAGGGAAAGAGGTCAGAGGAGCCGCATGGATTTGAAAGCGCTGATCCGGGAGATTCCCGACTTCCCCCGTCCGGGCGTCAGCTTCAAGGACATCACCACCGTCATGAAGGACCCGGCCGCCCTGGCCTACATCGTCCGCTCCATGGCCCAGCGCTTCCGGGACGACGGCGTGGAGATGGTGGTGGGCGTGGAGTCCCGGGGCTTCGCCCTGGGGGCGCCGCTGGCCTACGAGCTGGGGGCCGGCTTCGTGCTCATCCGCAAGCCCGGCAAGCTCCCCGCGGAGAAGATCCGGGTCGACTACCAGCTGGAGTACGGCATGGACGCCCTGGAGATCCACAAAGACGCCCTGACCCCCGGCCAGCGGGTGCTGATGGTGGACGACCTGCTGGCCACCGGCGGCACCATGGGGGCGGCGGCCCGCCTGGTGCAGCAGCTGGGAGCGCGCATCGTGGGCTTTGCCTTCCTCATCGAGCTGGCCTACCTGGGCGGGCGGCAGCGCCTGGAGTCCATGGGGTTCGATCCGGAGCGGATCCTGGCCCTGGTGCGGTACGATGCGTGAGGAGGGGAGGTCCGCTCCCACCGGCTTGAGGCCATGAGCGGCAGCGTGCAGGCGGCCGCGGCGCTGGATGCGCCCCTGGCGGCCCTCATCGAGCGGGTGCGCGCCTACCATCCCTCCGTCGACACGGAGCTGCTGGCCCGGGCCTACCGGTTCGCCCGGGAGGCGCACGCGGGCCAGCTGCGGGACTCGGGCGAGTCGTTCTTCCAGCACCCGGTGGAGGTCGCCCGCATCCTCGCGGACCTGGAGGTGGACGTGGCCACCATCGCGGCCGGGCTGCTCCACGACGTGCTGGAGGACACGCCGGTGACCGTGGAGCAGCTGGAGCAGGCCTTCACCCCGGAGATCGCCCGGCTGGTGGACGGCGTCACCAAGCTGAGCAAGATCCCCTTCCAGTCCCGGGAGGCCCAGCAGGCCGAGAACCTCCGCAAGATGTTCCTGGCCATGGCCGAGGATCTGCGGGTGGTGCTCATCAAGCTGGCCGACCGGCTTCACAACATGCGCACCCTGCGCCACCTGCCCCCCGAGCGCCAGCGCAAGGTGGCCCAGGAGACCCTGGAGATCTACGCTCCCCTGGCCCACCGCCTGGGCATCTGGCAGATCAAGTGGGAGATGGAGGACCTGGCCCTGCGCTACCTGGATCCCACGGCCTACTACCAGCTGGTGCAGGCGGTGGCGAAGAAGCGCACGGAGCGCGAGGGCGAGCTGGAGGAGGTCATGGAGATCCTGCGGGCCCGCCTGCGGGAGATGGGGATCGAGGGCCGGGTGCAGGGGCGACCCAAGCACTTCTACTCCATCTACCAGAAGATGCGCACCCAGGGCCGCACCCTGGACGAGATCTACGACCTGATGGCCGTACGGGTCATCGTCAACGACGTCAAGGAGTGCTACGCGGTGCTGGGCATGGTGCACAGCCTCTGGAAGCCCATCCCGGGCCGCTTCAAGGACTACATCGCCATGCCCAAGTCCAACCTTTACCAGTCCCTGCACACCACCGTCATCGGCCCTCGGGGCGAGCCCCTGGAGGTGCAGATCCGCACCCAGCAGATGCACGAGGTGGCCGAGCGGGGCATCGCCGCCCACTGGCTGTACAAGGAGAAGCGCTCCGCCACCGCCTTCGACGCCAAGGTGGCCTGGCTGCGCCAGCTGATGGAATGGCTGCGGGAGATGAAGGACCAGGACCCGCACGAGTTCATGGAGACCCTCAAGATCGACCTCTTCGAGGACGAGGTCTTCGTCTTCACCCCCAAGGGCGACGTCAAGAGCCTGCCGGCCGGCGCCACCCCCGTCGACTTCGCCTTCGCGGTTCACACCGACATCGGGCTCCACTGCGCCGGGGCCAAGGTCAACGGCCGCCTGGTGCCGCTGGACTACCGGCTGCGCAACGGCGAGATCGTGGAGATCCTCACGGCCAAGCACGCGCAGCCCAGCCAGGACTGGCTGAAGTTCGTCAAGACCTCCAAGGCCCGCAGCAAGATCAAGGGCTTCCTCAAGGAGGCCCGCCGGGAGCAGAGCGTGGAGAAGGGCCGGGAGCTGCTGGAGCGGGAGGCGAAGCGCTACGGCATCGACCTGGCCGAGGCCTCCCGCAACGAGGCCCTGGCCGCCCTGGCCCGCCGCTACGGGCTGGCCGGCGTGGACGACCTCTACTCGGCCATCGGCTTCGGGCGCATCTCCGCGGTGCACGCCCTGGGCCGGCTGGTGGGCCGGGAGGAGCTGGCGGCCCGGGTCCGCCAGCGCCGGCTGGAGCAGGAGGGGGCCCGCCACGGCCGCGCGGCCCAGGCGCCGGTGGGGGTGCGGGTGGAGGGCGCCGACAACGTCCTCATCCGCTTCTCCAAGTGCTGCAGCCCGGTGCCCGGCGACCCCATCGTGGGGTACGTGACCAGGGGGCGGGGCATCTCGGTGCACCGGGCCGACTGCCCCAACGTGCAGGCTCTCCTGGACGAGCCGCAGCGCCGGGTGGAGGTGCAGTGGAACCGGGTGCCCGGCGCGGTCTACCCGGTGGAGCTGCGCATCGAGGCCCACGATCGGGTCAATCTGCTCTCCAACGTCATCAACGCCATCTCCGACGGCAAGACCAACATCGAGGCGGTTCAGACCCGCACCACCCGCCAGCACCTCGCCATCATCCACGTGGTGGTGGACGTGGGCGGCATGGAGCAGCTGGACGAGATCGTGCGGCGGGTGCGCAAGGTGGAGGGCATCATCGACGTCCGTCGGGCCGAGCCGGTGCCCCCTGCCGCCGCCGGCCGGGCGTGACGGGGCCGCCATGCGGGCCGTGGTGCAGCGGGTGAGCCGGGCGCGCGTCAGCGTGGCGGGGCGTATCGTGGCCGAGATCGGGCCGGGGCTGGTGGCCTTCGTGGCGGTAGAGCGAGGCGACCCGCCCGCCCGGGCCGCCTGGCTGGCCGAGAAGCTGGCCGGGCTGCGCATCTTCGACGACGAGTCGGGCCGCCTCAACCGCTCGGTGCGCGACGTGCAGGGGTCGGTGCTGCTGGTCTCCAACTTCACCGTGGCCGGCGACGCCAGCCGGGGCCGGCGCCCCGGCTTCGAGCGCGCCGCCCCCTCGGAGGAGGCCCGGGTGTGGCTGGAGGCGCTGCAGCGGGAGGTGGCGGCCCGGGGCGTGCCGGTGGCGGCCGGGAGTTTCGGTCAGTCCATGCAGGTCCTGGTGGAGTGCGACGGGCCCGTCACGCTGGTGGTGGAGGACCGGGGCCGGACGGGAGGCGGCGAGGCCCGACCTGGACGGCCGTAGCCGGCCGGCGATAGAATGGGCCTGTTCCGGTGGGAAGCGGGGTTCGGAGCGGACATGTTCATGGAGCGGCTCCGTCGCCAGATGAAGTGGATCATCGTCGCGGTCGCGGTGGCCTTCGCCGTGACGCTGGCGTACGTGGGCCTGCCCGCCATCAGGGGCCAGCGCACCGCGGAGGCGGCCATCGCCCGGGTCAACGGCGATACCATCGGCATGGCCGCCTTCCAGCGGGCGTACCTGGACCAGCTGCGCTCCTACGAGCAGCTCCAGGGCGCCGTGCGGCCCACCGACATCGAGGAGATCAAGTACCGCACCCTCAACCAGCTCATCGGCATGCGCCTGCTGGTGCAGGCGGCCCGCGACGAGGGGATCCGGGTGAGCCGCAGCGAGGTCGATGACCGGCTCAAGCGGATCCGGGACGCCTTCCCCTCCCGGTCGGAGTACGAGCGGCAGCTGCGGCTGCGCAACATGACCGAGGCCGACCTGCGCAGGGCCGTCGAGGAGAGCCTCATGGCCGAGAAGCTGCAGGCCAAGCTGGCCGAGAAGCTGCAGGTGACCGACCAGGAGGTGGCCCGGGCGTACGAGCAGGTGAAGCTGCGCCAGATCGTGGTGCGGCCGGCCAGCAGCTCCGAGGCCGACGACCGGGCGGCGCTGCAGCGGGCGCAGCAGCTGGTGAAGCAGATCCGGGGCGGGGCCGACTTCGCCCAGGTGGCCCGCAAGAGCTCCGACGACGAGGCCACCCGGGACCAGGGCGGCGACCTGGGCTTCGTGGGCCACGACGTGCTGCCCGAGCCGGTGGAGGCCGTGGCCTTCCAGCTGGAGCCGGGCAAGGTCTCCGACCCCATCAAGACCGACGAGGGCTACTACATCATCCAGGTGGAGGAGCGCAAGGAGCCCAAGGGGGCGGAGTTCGAGAAGGCCAAGCCCGATCTGGTGGAGCAGATCCGGCGCGAGAAGGCCGACGAGAACTTCGCCCGGTGGTTCGCCGACCTGCGCAGCAGCGCGGACGTGGCCATCCTGGA
>DATCKV010000091.1:0-3088 GCA_036564285.1 Limnochordales bacterium | reverse complement strand
CGGCACGGGCTGCAGGAAGCCGTCCAGGTAGACCAGGGCCGCCGGGCGCCCCGCCACCCGGATGCGGCGCACCACCACGTCGAAGCTCTTCTCCTGCCCCAGGGGGCCGACGACGGCGGACAGCGTCGCGTCCAGGTCCTGGCCGCCGCCCTGGCCTGCCCCGGCCGGGGGCGCCTGGCCGTCACCCAGCCGGGAGAGGGGCAGCGTCGCCTTGACAGGCCGCAGCGGTCGCGGACGCATGGCCGCTCAGCGCAGCGTGGTCGGCACGAAGAGATCGACGATGCCGATGATGAGCGAGGCGAGCAGGGCGCCCAGGATGGTGACCGACATGCCCGGCACCACGAACTGGGCCGCCCAGATGACCACGGCGGAGACGATGAAGCCCACCAGCCCCCGGCTGTAGGGGGAGACGTTGCGGCCCATCACCAGCTCCACCAGCCAGCCCAGCGCGGCGATGACGAACGCGGCCAGCAGGGCGTTCCAGAAGCCCAGGGTGCGGAATCCCGGCACGATGGCCCCCACGAACATCAGCA
This sequence comes from Limnochordales bacterium, assembly GCA_036564285.1. Taxonomy (GTDB): domain Bacteria; phylum Bacillota; class Limnochordia; order Limnochordales; family Geochordaceae; genus Geochorda. The sequence continues at coordinate 2,555 of DATCKV010000091.1, read as the reverse complement.
CCACCGCCGAGACCACGAACCGGACCGCTGCCCGAACCCAATCCACGACGATGCACCTCCAAAGACGGATGGCGGGGTTGCACGTCCGCCGCTAGTCTCCCCCACCCCCCGCGCGGCCTATGCCGGCCCTCACGGCCCGGGGCGCCGTTCCTCAGCCCCGGGGGTGGAAGAGGACCGCCATGGCGAAGCCCAGCAGGATGGAGGCGGCCAGGGCGGCCCCCGCCACCTCGAAGACGCCCGACAGCGCCCCCCAGAGCCCCTCCCGGGCCAGGTGGTCCACCACGCCCTTGGTCAGCACGTGGCCGAAGTTGGAGACGGGAACGAAGGCCCCGGCCCCGGCCCAGCGCACCAGGGGCTCGTACAGGCCCAGCCCCGACAGCACCGCGCCCGCCACCACGAAGAGCACCATGGTGTGGCCGGCGGTGAGGCGGGTGCCGTCGATGACCAGCTGCCCCACGGCGCAGATGAGGCCCCCGACCAGGAAGGCAAGCAGGTACTGCACGGCTCTCCCTCCGCACGGGACTCAGCGGGCGCCCGGCCGCTCGAGGCAGACGGCGTGGGCCACCACGGGGATGCTCTCGCCCTGGAAGTGGGTGGTGGGGCTGTGGAGGCTCCCGGTGCCGATGAGCAGGACCCGGTTGAGGAGGCCCCGGGCCATGGCCTTGAAGACGTAGCCCGCCACGACGCAGGCCGAGGCGCCCAGCCCGCTGCCGCCGGCGTGGACGTCCTGCCGGGAGGGGTCGTACATCATCGCGCCGCAGTCGCTGTGGCGGCCGTCGATGTCGACCCCGTGGCGCTCCTTGAGCCAGTCCAGCAGGATGCGGGAGCCCACCCGCCCCAGGTCCCCCGTCAGGATCCAGTCGAAGGCCTCCACGCCCCGCCCCGTGTCGTGCAGGTGGCGCACCAGGGTATCGGCCGCAGCCGGCACCATGGCCGAGCCCATGTCGTAGGGGTCCTTGAGCCCCATGTCCCAGACCTGCCCCAGGGTCGCGTGGGTAATCTGCACGGGCCCCTGGGCGCCGTCCCCGGCCACCACCACCGCCCCGGCACCCGTCACCGTCCACTGGGCCGTGGGAGGCCGCTGCACCCCCAGCTCCGTGGGGAAGCGGTACTGCCGCTCCGCGGCGTCGTGGTGGCTGGAGGCGCCCACCACCGCGCGGCGGGCGAAGCCGCCGTCCACCAGGGAGGCGGCCAGGGCCAGCCCCGAGGCGAAGCCGGCGCAGGCGCAGAAGAGCCCCACGTGGGGCACCTTCACCGAGCGCATGGCGAAGCTGCTGCCCACGCACTGGTTGAGCAGGTCCGTGGTGAGGGCCACGTCCACCTCCGCCTCGGCCAGGCCGGCCCGGGCGATGGCCTGCTCGACGGCCTCTCTCAGCATCTTGCTCTCGGTGCGCTCCCAGCAGCGCTCGCCGTAGAAGGTGTCCTCCAGGGTCGTGTCCATGTAGCCGCCCATGGGGCCCTTGCCCTCCATGGGGCCCACCACGGTGAAGGCCGAGACGATGCGCGGCGGCTCCATGAACTGCAGGGTGCCCCGACCCAGGCGCCGGGGCGTCGCCTGCGGCCGGGCGGGGGGCGCGGCAGCCTGTGCCGGCGGGGTCACTCGGCCCTCACCCCCTCACCAGGAGGTAGCGCAGCAGGCCCGCCACCACAGCGGAGGCGGTGCCGTAGACGAGGACGGGTCCCGCCACCTGGAACATCCGGGCCGCCAGGCCGAAGACGTAGCCCTCGCGGGCGAACTCCATGGCCGGCGCCGTGATGCTGTTGGCGAAGCCCGTGATGGGGATGGCTGCCCCTGCCCCGCCGACCCGGGCGATCTCGTCGTAAACGCCCAGCCCCGTCAGCAGCGACCCCAAGAAGACCAGCGTCACGGCGGCGCGGCCCGAGGCCTGGTCCTCGGGCAGGCCCCGGCCGGCGAACCACGCCGTCAGCGCCTGCCCCAGCAGGGCGATGAGGCCCCCCACCAGGAAGGCCAGCAGCGCGTTGCGCAGGTAGCGGGGGCGGGGGCGCCGGCGGCTCGCGAACTGCTGGTAGTCGACCTGGGCCTGGCGCTCCCGGGTCTGGGTCTGAGAGGCCACGGACCCTCACCCCGCCTCAGTCGGTGCCCTCGACCCTGAAGGCGATCTGGATGTCGGCCTTGTACTCCACGATGCTGCCGTCGACGGGGTTGACGTTGGCCGTCCAGTTGAGCACCTCGACGCCGCTGATGTTGCGCACCGTCTTGGCCGCCTGCCGCACGGCCTGGCGGACGGCGTCCTCCCAGCCCGTCTTGGACTCCCCCACCAGCTCGATGACCTTGACGACCGCCACGAGCGACCAGCCCTCCGCAGCCGGCCGGATTGGAGCGTCCAGGGGCTCCCGGCAGTGGCCGGCCGCGCGATAGCCTGCGCGGGGGATCGGGCGCCCATGCGGCGGGCCGCGGGCGGCGGCCGGGGCTCAGGCCTCGTCGGTGAAGCGGTGGAGGCGGCGGATGGAGAGGGCCCGGCCGGTCTCGGGGTCCACCTCGACCAGGGCCATGTCCACCCGGGAGGGGCCGGAGGCCACCTCGAAGCGGTGGG
>DATCKV010000090.1:0-1916 GCA_036564285.1 Limnochordales bacterium | reverse complement strand
CCCGTTATCGGGCAGGCGCCGCGGGCTGCGTCCGTGTAGCCTGGCGGCGACGCCAACGAGTGGATGCCCGATAGGGCATCAACCAGGGTGGTACCGCGGGAAGCGGTTCTCCTTCTCGTCCTTGGGAGAGCCGCTTCCCTCTTTTTTATGAGAACCGGGGGTCGGCCTGCCACAAGCCCAGGAGAGGGGTCGATGGCCGCCATGTCAGAGCCTTCGGGTGGAAGAAGCCCGGCAGCGCCCGGACAGGGCCAGGCCGCGCCGGTGCCCGTGGGCGAGCGCGACCTGGCCGAGCTGCGGGAGGCCGCGCTGGCCCGGATCCGCCAGGCATCGGATCCGCAGGCCCTGGAGGCCGCCCGGGTGGAGCTCCTGGGGCGGCGAGGCCAGGTGACGGCGCTGCTGAGGCGCCTGGGGAGCATCCCCGACGAGGAGGTGCGCCGCCGCGCCGGGCAGCTGCTCAACGCCCTGCGGGAGGAGCTGGAGCAGGCCCTGGCGGCCCGCCAGGAGGCGCTGAGCCAGGAGAGCCTGCGCCGGCGGCTGGTCGCGGAGCGCATCGACGTGACGCTGCCGGGGCGGGAGGTGCCGGTGGGGCGCCTGCACCCGGTGACCCGCACCCTGCAGGAGATGCTGCAGATCTTCGTGGGCCTGGGTTTCGAGGTGGTGGAGGGGCCCGAGGTGGAGCTGGACTTCTACAACTTCCAGGCCCTGGGCATCCCCAAGGATCACCCGGCCCGGGACATGCAGGACACCTTCTACGTGAGCGAAGACGTGGTGCTGCGCACCCACACCTCGCCCATGCAGATCCGCACCATGCTGGCGCGCCGGCCGCCGGTGCGGGTGGTGGTGCCGGGCAAGGTCTACCGCAAGGATGCCGACGTCACCCACTCGCCCGTCTTCCACCAGGTCGAGGGGCTGCTGGTGGACGAAGGCATCCGGATGGCGGACCTGAAGGGGATGCTGACGGCGTTCGCCCGGGCGCTGTACGGGCCGGAGCGGCCGGTGCGCTTCGTGCCCAGCTACTTCCCCTTCACGGAGCCCAGCGCGGAGATGTACGTCCAGTGCGGGGTGTGCCGGGGAGCCGGGTGCCGGGCCTGCAAGGGTTCGGGATGGCTGGAGATCCTGGGCTGCGGCATGGTACACCCCCAGGTGCTGCGCAACGTGGGCTACGACCCCCAGCGCTACACGGGCTTCGCCTGGGGCATGGGGGTGGAGCGCATCACCATGCTGCGCTACGGCATCGACGACATCCGGCTGCTGTTCGAGGACGACCTGCGCTTCCTGCGGCAGTTCTGATGGCAGCCGAGGCGGACGGCGAAGGGGCGGAGCAGCGTGCGCCTACCGCTCAGCTGGCTGGCTGAACTGGTGGACATCGACCTGGACGCGCCGCGCCTGGCCGAGCGGCTGGTGGCGGCCGGCATCCCCGTGGAGGGCGTCGTGCGCACCGGCCAGGAGCTGACCGGGCTGGTCTGCGGGGTGGTGCGGCAGGTGACCCGCCACCCCCTCAGCGACCACCTGTTCATCGCCCGGGTCGACGTGGGTGGGCAGGTGCTGCAGGTGCTCACCGGCGCGCCCAACACCCGGGAGGGCCTGCGGGTGGCCGTGGCTCCGCCGGGCGTCTACGTGGCGGGGCTCAAGCGCACCGTCCAGGTCCAGGAGATGGCCGGCGAGCGATCCGAGGGGGTGCTGCTGAGCCCGCGAGAGGCGGGCGTCGGCGAAGACGAGTCGGGGCTGTGGGAGCTTCCGGAGCAGGCCTCGCCGGGGGCGCCGCTGGCCGACGCGCTGGGCCTGGTGGACGACGTCCTGGAGGTGGAGGCCTACCCCAACCGACCCGACTGGCTGGGGGTGGTGGGGCTCGCCCGGGAGGTGGCGGCGGTGCTGGACCGGCCGCTGCGCCTGCCGGACACGGGGTACCCGGAGGG
>DATCKV010000089.1:0-8741 GCA_036564285.1 Limnochordales bacterium | reverse complement strand
CCTCCGCTGCGCTCCATCCCCGCCCTGCACCGGTCACGGCTGCTCCAGCCCGGCGATGGCCGCGTTGATCTCGGCCAGCGCCCCGTACAGCCGCCGATAGACCGCGTGCAGCGGTCGATACCGCTCGGTCATCCCCGGCCGGGGCTCCACGGTGCGCGACGCCCGCCGCACCCGGCGGGCCGCCTCCTGGGCGTGCGGCCAGACGCCCGCCCCGACCCCGCCCAGCAGGGCGGCGCCAAGGGTGGTGGCCTCCTCGATGCCCGGCACCTCGAGGCAGAGCCCGCTGATGTCGGCCTTGAGCTGCAGCCACAGGGCGTTGCGCGCCCCGCCGCCGATGGCTGAGATGCGCCGCGCCGGGGTGCCGGTCAGGCGGGAGAGGGCCTCCACGATGAAGGTGAACTCGTGGGCGAGCCCCTCCACGGCGGCCCGCAGCAGATCTTCCCGGCGGTGGTGCCCCCGCAGGCCGACCCAGGCGCCTCGGGAGCGCTCGTCGGGCGGGGTGACCGCGCCCCGCAGGTGCGGCAGGAAGAAAAGCCCGCGGCTGCCGGGGGGCGACGCCTCGGCCAGCTCCATCAGCCGGGCGTACACCTGCTCCCCGCCGCCGGAGCTGCGGGCCGCCTCCTCCTCGGGCTGGCCCAGCACCGCCCGCAGCCACTCCACCGTGCCGCCCGCCGTCTGCAGGGCGCCCACCGCGTAGTAGCGCTCGGGCACCACGTGGCATCCCACCGCGAACCCCGACTCGAACAGCGCCCGGCTGAAGACGGGCCGCTCCAGCACCACGATGATGGCCTCGGCGGTGCCCACGGAGTCGAGCACGTCGCCCGGAGCGACCACCCCTGCCGCCAGCGCCCCGCACCAGTGGTCCTGCCCCCCGGCGGCCACCGTCACCGTCTCCGGAAGGCCCGTCTGCCGCGCCACCTCGGGCCGCAGCCGCCCCAGGGCGGTGCCGCTGGGCACGGCCGGGGCGAAGAGGGAGGGCGGCAAGTCGGCGACGGCCAGCAGTTCCGGCGACCATCGGCGCCCCGCGATGTCGAAGGCCATGGTGCGGCAGGCCAGGGAGTAGTCGGTGGCCTGCTCGCCGCAGAGCCGGAAGGCCACGTAGTCGGCCATGCACAGCCACCGGCGCGCCCGGGCGAAGCGCTCCGGCTCGTGCTGGCGGATCCACAGGATCTTGTTGACGGAGGCGATGTACTGCGGGGGGAAGCCCGTCACCTCGTAGACACGGTACGGGTCGGCCCGCTCCCGCCACAGCCGTCCCTGCGGCTCTGTGCGGGGGTCGTACCAGGCGATGGCCGGGTAGAGGGCCCGCCCTTCGCGGTCCAGCAGCACGCCCGCCTCTCCCATGGAGGTGACCGCCATGCCGGCCACCTGCCGGCGCCGCTGCGGCCCCAGCCGCTCGCCCACCTGCCGCAGGCCCTCCAGCACGAAGCCCCAGACCTCGTCGGGGTCGTAGGTGGCCCGGCCGCCGGGCTCCTCCTGCACCGCCGCCGGACGCCGGAAGATGGCGAGGGGCTGCCCCTCGTCGTCGAAGGCGCCCACCTTCCAGTTGGTGGTGCCGATGTCGATGCCGATGACGACGGGCCGCTCGACGTCCGCCATCTCATCCGCCGCCGAGGCGGGCCGCCTCCCGGAAGGTGGCGCGCAGCGCGGCGTACAGGGCCCGAAAGACGGCGTAGCGGGGCGCGTACGCCGACGCCGCCTCGCCGGGTTCGACGGTCTCCACGGGGCGCACGGCCGCATCGGCCGCCTCGGCCACGTCGGCCCAGATGCCCACGCCGGCCCCGGCCAGCAGGGCGGCCCCGTAGGCAGGCCCCTCGTCGACGTTGAGCCGGGCGATGGGCACCTGCAGCACATCGGCCAGGATCTGGCGCCACAGCGGGCTCTTGCCGCCCCCGCCGATGGCCCGCAGCTGGCTCACCTGGACCCCCATCTCCTTGAACACCTCCAGGCTGTCCCGCAGCCCGAAGGCCACCCCCTCCAGGACGGACCGGATCAGGTCCGCCCGGGCGTGGGCGGTGCTCAGCCCGAACCAGACGCCCCGCGCGTGGGGATCGGCATGGGGCGTGCGCTCTCCGTTGAGGTAGGGCAAGAACCACAGACCCCGCGCCCCGGGCGGGCTGGCCGCCGCCTCCCGGGTCAGCAGGTCGTAGGCGTCCATGCCCGTCAGCTCCGCCACGGCCCGCTCGGCCTGGCCCAGGTGGTCGCGCACCCACCGCAGGCTCAGGCCCGCCGCCAGCATGACCCCCATGACGTACCAGGCGCCCGGCACCGCGTGGTTGAAGGTGTGCACCCGCCCGCCCGGGTCCCGGCTGGGCGTGGGGGCGAAGCTGACGATGACCCCTGACGACCCGATGCTGACGTGGGCCCGGCCCGGGCGCACCACCCCGGCCCCCACCGCCCCGCACGCGTTGTCCGCGCCCCCCGCCACCACCGGGGTGCCGGCGGGTAGCCCGGTCTCCCGGGCCGCCTCGGCGGTGAGCCGGCCGGCCACCTCCACCGAGCGCAGCACGGGCGGGAGCTGTTCCCGCCGCAGCCCCACCACGCCCAGCACCTCGTCGGCCCAGGCGCCGCGCTCCACGTCGAACATGGCGGAGCCGGCCGCGTCGGAGACCTCCGTGGCCCGCTCCCCCGTGAGCCGGAAGCGCACGTAGTCCTTGGGCAGCAGCACGGTCGCCACCCGGTCGAAGTGGTCGGGCTCGTGGCGGCGCAGCCACAGCACCTTAGGGGCAGTAAACCCCTCCATGGCGGGGCTCCCGGCGATGGCGATCATGCGGTCCCGACCCACCGCCTCGTTGATGACCTGCACCTCGTCGGCGGTGCGCACGTCGCACCACAGGAGAGGCCGCCGGATGACCCGCCCTTGCCGGTCCAGAAAGACGGAGCCGTGCATCTGCCCGGAGAAGCTGATGGCAGCCACCTGGTCGGGGCGGATGCCGGCCTGGGCCACCACCTTGCGGATGCCGCTCACCGTGGCCCGGTACCATTCCTCCGGCTCCTGCTCGGCCCATCCCGGCCTCGGCGCCAGCAGCGGATACTCGTCGAAGGCGCCGGCCGCCACCCGCCCCTGCTCGTCTACCAGCAGCGTCTTGGCGCCCGTCGTGCCCACGTCGATCCCGATGAGGTATCGCAGCATCCTGCCGTCCGGCCTCCTCGCCACGCTCGGTCCGCCTGCGGCCGCGCGGCCCCGGGCCTGCCCGGCGCTATCGGCGCCGCAGCTGGTCCACCATGATGGCCACGATGATGACGGCCCCGATGGCCGCCGGCTGCCAGTACGCCGGGAAGCCCATCAGCACCAGGCCGTTGCGGATCACCTGCATGATGGCGGCCCCGATGAGCACCCCCAGGATGGTGCCCTCGCCCCCCATGAGGCTGGTGCCCCCGATGACCGCCGCCGCGATGACGTCCAGCTCGTAGCCCAGCGCGGCGGTAGGGGCGGCCACGCCCAGCCGGGCCGTCATCAGGATGCCGCCCACCGCGCTGAGCACCCCGCTCAGGGAGTAGACCAGGAGCTTGATGCGCCGCACGTCGATGCCCGCCAGCGCTGCCGCCTGCTCGTTGCCGCCCACCGCGTAGATCCGGTACCCCCAGATGGTGCGGGTGAGGAAGAGGTGGCACAGCACCGCCAGGGCCAGCATGATGAGCACGGGCAGCGGGATCTGCCACGGGCCCACGGGTACGTCGTACTGCCCCAGCCGGTTGAAGGAGGCGGGCAGCCCCCGCACCGGCCAGCCCCCGGTCAGCCCGTAGGCGAAGCCCCGAGCGATGCTCATGGTGCCCAGGGTGGCGATGAAGGGGGGCAGCCGGCCCCAGGCGATGAGCGCGCCGTTGATGGCCCCCACCAGCCACCCCGTGGCCAGCCCGGCCGCCACCGCGGCCACCGTGCCGTGCCCCGCCTGGAGCAGCATGGCGGCCGCCAGCCCCGCCACGGCCATCACCGAGCCCACCGACAGGTCGATGCCGGCGGTGATGATGACCATGGCCACCCCGAAGGCCGCGATGGCGATCCACGAGAAGGCCCGCAGCACGTTGAAGATGTTGGTGCTGGTCAGGAACTGGGGCGCCCTCACCGCCAGCAGGGCCGACATGACCAGCAGGATGGCCAGGATCCCCAGCTCCTGCATCCGCAGGAAGGCGGCGCCGCGCCTGACCTCCGCCGCCCTCGCCTGCCCGGACGGCTCCATCGTCCCCTACTCCCTCCGGGACTCCAGGACCTCGTGTCCGGTGGCCAGCCACATGATCCGCTCGGGCGTCGCCGCCTCCCGGGGCAGGATCCCGGCCACTCGCCCCCGCCACATGACCAGCACCCGGTGGCTCAGGGCCAGGATCTCGGGCAGCTCCGAGGAGACGAGGATGATGCCGATGCCGCGGGCCGCCAGCGACCGGATCAATTCGTGCACCTCGGCCTTGGCCCCGACGTCGATGCCCCGGGTCGGTTCATCGAGAATGAGAACCTTGGGCTCTTGCGCCAGCCAGCGGGCCAGCACCACCTTCTGCTGGTTCCCGCCCGACAGGTACATCACCTTCTGGCTCAGCGCAGGGGTGCGGATGCGCAGGCGCTGGACCTGGTTGAGCGCCAGCTGTGCCAGGCGCCGCCGGTCCACACGCAGCCCGCCCAGCCGGGCCAGGCGCCGCAGCGAGGGCAGGGCGATGTTGTCGGCGACGCTCATCTTCAGCACCAGGCCCTGGTGCTGGCGGTCCTCGGGCACCAGCATGATGCCCGCCTCGATGGCCTCCCTGGGGGAGCGGATGGCCAGAGGCCTGCCCTCCAGGCGCACCACGCCGCCGTCGGCCCGGTCCGCGCCGAAGAGGAGGCGCACCATCTCCGTGCGCCCGGCTCCCATCAGCCCCGCCACCCCGAGGATCTCGCCCCGCTCCAGGGTGAAGCCGACGTCCTGCACCACGCCCCGCCGGGTCAGCCCCCGCACCTCCAGCAGGGGCGGGCCCTGCCGGGCCCCCTCCGGCACCCCCGGCGCCCCGTCGGGTCCGGCCGATACCTCCCGCCCCACCATGAGCCGCACCAGCGCCTCGGGCGACGCCTGCTCCCGGGGCAGCATGCCGACCCGGTGGCCGTCGCGCAGCACCACCACCCGGTCGGCGACCTGGAGCACCTCCTCCAGGCGGTGGCTGACGAAGACGACCCCGATGCCCCGAGATGCCAGGGCGCGGACGATGCCCAGCAGCCGGCGCACGTCCTCCTGTCCCAGCGACGAGGTGGGCTCGTCCATCACCACCAGCCGGGCCTCGAAGGCCAGGGCCCGGGCGATCTCCACCATCTGCCGCTGGGCCACCGACAGCCGCCCCACCACGGCCTCGGGCTCGATGGCCACGCCCAGCTCCTCCAGCACCGCCCGGGTCCGCCGCCTCATGGCCTGCCCGTCGACCAGCCCCAGACGCCCCGCCCAGCCGGCCCGGCGGGGCTCCCGCCCCAGGAAGACGTTGGCGGCCACGCTTCGGTTGGGGGCCAGGTTGAAGTCCTGGTAGATGGTGGCAATGCCCAGGGAGCGGGCGTGGTCCGGCCCCTGGATCTCCACGGGACACCCCTCGATGAGGATCGAGCCGGCGTCGCGGCGGTACGCGCCGCTCAGGATCTTGAGCAGCGTGGATTTGCCGGCCCCGTTCTCCCCCACCAGGCCGACCACCTCGCCCGGCGCCACCTCGAAGTCGACGCGGTCCAGGGCCTGCACGCCCGGAAACCGCTTGGAGATGCCCCGCATCTCCAGCCAGTAGGGGGAACCAGAGCCGCCGCCCATGACCCCTCGTCTTGCCCCCGTCGCGGGGGCGTCCCCGCCGGGACGCCCCCGCCGTGTCGCCCGCCCGTCACGGCGCCCCTGCGGGCGCCGGCGCCGCCGTCAGAACGGCGGCGGCAGGGGCTTGGTGAAGTCCCGGGTCTGCCAGGCCTGGATCATGGCGTCCACGTTCTTGGCGGTGACCAGGTCCATGCCCGAGTCGACCCAGTTGGGGAAGGTCTTGCCGTGGACCACGCGGTCGTACAGGATTTGAATCGCGTCGTAGCCCCAGCCCCAGTACTTCTGGCCCACCAGCCCGTGCAGCAGGCCGTCCTTGAGGTACTCCAGCTCCACCGGCAGGGTGTCGAAGGCCACCGTCTTCATGCCGCGCCGGGCCGCCGCCTCCCAAAGCGGCATGGAGCCCCGCTCCGCGAAGAGCGGCCACAGCCCCACGAAGAACCACCCGTTGAGATCCGGGTAGGCCTGCATGGTCTCCTCGACGACCTGCACGCCCAGGTTGATGTCGTCGTTGCAGTAGACGGTGCGCACGATCTGGATGCCCGGGTACTTGGCGATCTCGTCGCGGAAGCCCCGGATCCGCTCCTCCAGGTTGAACGCCCCCGGCACGCCCGTCAGCAGGGCCACCTTGCCCCGGGTGCCCATGGCCCGCACCAGCAGGTCGGCCGCGGCCCTGCCGCCCTCGTAGTTGTTGACGCCCAGGTAGGTGAAGCGCTTGCTGTCGGGCGAGTCGCTGTCCCACGTCATGACGGGGATGCCGGCCGCCACCGCCTTGTCGATGACGTCCTTGAGAGCCGTCGGGTCGTTGGCCGACAGGGCGATGCCGTCGACGCCCCGCGCGATGACGTCCTCGATGACCCGCACCTGCTCGGCGGCGTCGGAGGCCACCGAGCCCACGTACAGCACCTCGACGGTGTACGGCCCCTGCGCGGTCAGCTCCCGGGCCTTCTGGAAGGCGCCGTCGCGGCCCAGCTCGAAGACCGGGTTGTTGAGGGCCTTGGGCACCCAGGCGAAGACCAGCTTGCTGCCGGGCGGCTTCGCCCCGGCCATCCCCGCCGCGGACAGGGCCAGAATCGCCACCAGCGACAGGATCAGCACGCGCCACGCCATTCGCCTCACGGCCGGACCTCCTCTCTGACGTCCGGATCTCCCCAGTCAAGACCGCCCTCGCGACGCCCGCCCGCTCTCCACCCCCTTTCCCTCCCGCCGCCGGCCCGCCCTCACGCGTCCTGCCGGGCCGCGGCCGTGCCCACGATGAGGCCCGTGATCTCGTCGGGCGTGGTCTGGGAGATGCGCCGCACCCCGGCCACCCGGCCGTTGCGCAGCACCGTGGCCCGGTCGGCCACCGCGAAGACGTCCTGCAGGCGGTGGCTGATGAGCACCACCGCCACGCCCTGAGCCTTGAGGCGGCGGATGAGATCCAGCACCCGCGCCACCTCGGCGATCCCCAGGGCCGCCGTGGGTTCGTCCATGACCACCAGCCGGGGCGAGCCCAAGAGCGCCCGGCAGATGGCCACCGACTGCCGCTGCCCGCCGCTCAGGTAGCGCACCTTGCGCCGGGCGATGTCGGTCGCCACCCCCAGGCTGTCCAGCAGCTCCTGGGTGCGCCGGGTCATGGCGGACGAGTCCAGGGTGCGCATCCACCGCCCCAGCACGGGGCGGCGCAGCTCCCGCCCCAGGAAGACGTTGGCCACCACGTCGATGTTCTCGCAGAGGGCCAGATCCTGGTAGATCATCTCGATGCCCAGGCGGCGGGCGTCTTCCGGCTGCCGGATGGCCACCGGCCGCCCCTCCAGCCGGATCTCGCCCTCGTCGGCTACGTAGGCGCCGGCCAGGATCTTCATCAGGGTGGACTTGCCGGCCCCGTTGTCGCCCAGCAGGGCCATCACCTCGCCCCGCCGCACGGAGAAGTCCACCCGGTCCAGGGCCACCACCGCGCCGAAGCGCTTGACGATGCCCCGCATCTCCAGAAGGTCGCCGTCGCCGTCCGCAACGCGCTCCACGTGCCCCACCTCGATGAGCCCCGGGGGCGGCAGGGCGGGGCGGCCCCGATCCCCGGGCGAGCCCCGCCCCGCTCCCTGCCCCTCAGCGGCCCGGCACGAACTGGTGCGGGATCCCCAGCCGGTCCATCTCCTGCACGTAGGCCCGCAGGTTGTCCCGGGTCACCACGTCCACGCCCGTGTCCACGAAGACGTCGCCCTCAGGGGTGCGGGGCAGCAGGCTCAGGACGTTGGTGCGCCCCGTCTTGGCCATGAGGTAGAGGAGCACCACGCTGTTGTAACCCATGAAGTACTGCTTCTGCCCCACCACCGCGTCCAGGTAGCCGTCCTGCAGGGCCTGCAGGTGGGAGTCGAGGGTGTCGAAGCCCACCACCACGATGCGGTCCTTGGTCCCCGTCGACCGCACCGCCTCGGCCGCCCCCGTGGTGCTGGCCGCGTAGACGGCGAAGATGCCCTTGAGGTTGGGGTTGTTGAGGATGGCCGTGGTGGCCAGGTCCGTGGCCCGGAAGGTGTCCTCGTTGTCATTGAGCACCGGCTCGACGACGCGGATCCCCGTGCCCTGCAGCGCGTCCCGGAAGCCCTGGATCCGCTGCAGGGAGTTGAGGGCCGTCAGGGAGCCGGTGAGGATGGCCACCTGGCCGCTGCCCCCCAGGAGCCGGGCCATGGCCTTGCCGGCCGCGTAGCCCGCGTTGTAGTTGCCGGTGCCGATGTAGAGGAGCCGGCCCGTCCCCGGCGCGTCGGTGTCGTTGGTGATGACGTGGATGCCCGCGTCCAGCGCCTTGCGGATCACCGGCGCCAGGGCGTTGGGATCCGACGGCGCCACGCTGATGCCGCTGTAGCCCTGCGCGATCCACGACTCCATCACGTCGATCTGGCGCCCGATGTCCTCGGTCTGGGGCACGAAGAAGGTGGCCTCCACCTCGGGGAACAGCCGGGCCGCCGCCATGGTGCCGTTGCGCACCACGTCCCAGTACGGATGCACCGACTTGCCCAGCAC
>DATCKV010000088.1:0-1748 GCA_036564285.1 Limnochordales bacterium | reverse complement strand
GAGGGCATATCCGGGGTCGCCCCGGAGAGACTAAGGGCGAGCTCATCACGGCGGCTGGTGAGAGGGGAGTCGGTCGAAGGTGGCAACGGTCATTGGCGTCTTTGACACCCGCGACCGGTGCGAGCAGGCCGTGCGCACGCTGCGCCAGCGGGGCTTCCGCGACGATGAGATCTCGGTGCTGGCCAAGGGGCAGGAGCGGCGAGGGCGAGGGGGCGGCGCCGACGCGGAGGTGGGGCCCGACGTGGGCGAAGGGGTCACCTGGGGCGGCACCCTGGGCGGCCTGGCCGGGCTGCTGGCCGGCATCGGCGCGCTCACCATCCCGGGCATCGGCCCTGTGGTGGCGGCCGGCCCCCTGGCGGCCACCCTGGGCGGGGCCGTGACGGGAGGGGTGGCCGGCGGCCTCATCGACCTGGGCATCCCCGAGGACCGGGGCCGGGCCTTCGAGGCCGATCTCAAGGCCGGCAAGATGCTGGCCGTGGTGCAGACGGACACCAACCGGCTGGAGGAGGCCTCCCAGGTCCTGCGCAGCCAGGGAGCCAACCGGGTGGAGGCGCACGTGGGTTCGCAGCGGGCCGCCCGGATGGGCAAGGAGCAGGGAGGCGGCAGCTGAAGGCCGGCCGGCGGCCCCATGTCACGACAGGCCCGCTTCCGCCCCGGGGAAGCGGGCTTTTTTGCGGCTATTGACGGCCCCGCAGGCCAGGGTGAGAATGGAAGCGCCGGTGAGCAGCCAGCCGGGCGCGGGCGTGGGGGGCGGCGGTGGCGACGCTCAGGGTAGCGGTGGCAGGGGCTTCCGGCCGGGTGGGCCGCGAGGTGGTGGCGGCCCTGCTGCAGGAGCCGGATCTGCAGCTGGTGGGGGCGCTGGGGCGCCGCTCGGCCGGGCGCGACGTGGGCGAGGTGGTCGGCGCGGGGCGCCTGGGCATCCCCGTGGACCGCGACGTGCACCAGCTGCTCCAGCGCACCCCCGTCGACGTGCTGGTGGACTTCACCGAGGCCCAGGCGGCCCTGGCCCACGCCTTCGCCTGCGTGGATGCCGGCGTCCACCTGGTGGTGGGCACCACCGGGCTCAGCCGCTCCGAGCTGGAGGATCTGGAGACCCGCTGCCGCCAGCGGGGCGTGGGGGCGGTGGTCTCGCCCAACTTCGCCATCGGGGCCCTGCTCATGATGCGGCTGGCGGCCATGGTGGCCCCCTACATGCCCCGCTGCGAGATCATTGAGCTGCACCACGACCAGAAGCTGGACGCCCCCTCGGGAACGGCCCTGCGCACCGCCGCGCTCATCGCCCGGGCCCGGGGCCAGACCCAGTACGAGGGGCCGGCGGTGCCCATCCACAGCGTCCGCCTGCCCGGGCTGGTGGCGCACCAGGAGGTCATCTTCGGGCTGGAGGGCCAGACCCTCACCATCCGCCACGACAGCACCAGCCGCCGAAGCTTCGTGCCGGGCGTTCTGCTGGCGGTGCGCCGGGTGACCCAGCTGCGGGGCGTCCACTCCCTGGAGGAGCTCCTCTTCGGCGAGCCTCCCGCCGCGCCGGGCTCCGGCCTCACCGGGCGTCCGCACCCCGCATAGGCTGACCGGGCCGGGGCGGCGGGGCGCGGCGCGCGGCCGGCGCCGGGCGGGGAGCGGGCATGGGCCGGTTGCTGGAGTCCGTGGGGATCCTGGTGGCGGGGGGCGACGAGCGGGAGCTCCACCTGGCCCGCCGCCTGCTGCAGCTGGGCGCCCGGGTGTGGATGGCCGGCTTTCCCGCCGACCTG
>DATCKV010000087.1:0-5111 GCA_036564285.1 Limnochordales bacterium | reverse complement strand
GACATGGCCCGCAGCACGGAGGGGGGCACGGGCGTGGGCCCGGGGATGCGCAGATCCTGCTTCTCCGGAAGCGTCCCCAAACCAGCGGCAGTCTGCACCTTGGCCATCACCCTCGGTCCTTCCTCCCACCCGGAAGCGTGTCGTGCCACGCTGTTCAACGTCGGCGCCTCGTGCCCTGGTGGGCGACGAGGCTGCCGCGCCCAGCCGACACCCGTCCCCCGTGCGCGCCCGCCGTCCCGCGCCGCCGGCTCCCGGGCCGTCAGGTGCGGGGCGGCGCCTGACCCAGGATCTCGGCCTCCACCTCCCGGGCCTCCTGGGGCACCTGGATCCACGGCATCATGGCCCGCAGCCGCCGGCCCACCTCCTCGATGGGATGGCGGGCCTGGGCCTGACGCAGGGCGTTCATCACCGGCCGGCCGGCCCGGTTCTCCAGGATCCACTCCCGGGCGAAGCGGCCGGAGCGGATCTCCTCCAGCACCCGGCGCATGTTCTCCCGGACGTGCTGGTCGATGACCCGGGGGCCCACGGTGAGGTCGCCGAACTCGGCGGTGTCGGAGATGGAGTGGCGCATCCAGGTGATGCCGCCCTCCCACATCAGGTCCACAATCAACTTCATCTCGTGCAGGCACTCGAAGTAGGCCACCTCGGGCTGGTACCCGGCCTGCACCAGGGTCTCGAAGCCGGCCCGCACCAGTTCCGTGAGCCCGCCGCACAGCACCGCCTGTTCGCCGAACAGGTCCGTCTCCGTCTCCTCGGCAAAGGTGGTCTCCAGCACCCCCGCCCGGGTGGCGCCGATGGCCTTGGCGTACGCCAGCGCCAGCTCCCGGGCGTAGCCGGTGGCGTCGCGGTACACGGCGAACAGGGCCGGCACGCCCTTGCCCTCCTGGTACATCCGCCTCACCAGGTGGCCCGGCCCCTTGGGCGCCACCATGAAGACGTCCACGCCCTCGGGCGGGCGGATCTGGCCGAAGTGCACGTTGAAGCCGTGGGCGAAGGCCAGGGCCTTGCCGTCCCGCAGGGCCGGGCGCATCTCCTCGAAGACGGCCGGCATCACGTGGTCGGGCACCAGCAGCATGACCACGTCGGCCTGTTCGGCCGCCTCGGCGGGCGAGACGGGGTTGAAGCCGTCCTCCACGGCGCGCCGCCAGTTGCGGCTGCCCGGACGGTTGGCCACCACCACCCGGATCCCGCTGTCGCGCAGGTTGAGGGCGTGGGCGTGGCCCTGGCTGCCGTATCCGATGACGGCCACCGTCCTGCCGGCCAGGCGCTGGAGGTCCGCGTCGGGGTCGTAGTAGAGGCGGGCCATCTTCAGATGCGCACCCCTTCCATCTCGGCGCTGCGTGCGGCAGCCAGCCGCCCCGGTCTCGCCATGGCCAGGGTTCCGCTGCGCACCAGTTCCTTGAGGCCGAAGCCGCGCAGGATCCGCAGGGCGGCCTCCACGTCGTCGGGCGTGCCCACCAGCTCCAGGGTGACCGACTCCTCGTCCACGTCCACCACCCGGCCCCCGAAGACCTCGGCCAGGTGCACCACCTCCAGCCGGCGGCCGGCGTCGGCGGCCACCCGCACCAGGGCCAGCTCCCGCTCGATGGGGGCGTCCGCGGTGATGTCGCTCACCTTGAGGACGTCGATGAGCTTGTGGAGCTGCTTGACCACCTGCTCCACGCCCGCCTCGTCTTCGTCCACCACCAGGGTCATGCGGGCCAGCTGCGGGTCATCGGTGGGCCCCACCGCCACGCTGGCCAGGTTGAAGCCTCGGCGGGAGAAGAGGGACGAGACCCGGGCCATGACGCCGGGGCGGTTGCGCACCAGCACCGCCAGGATCCGCCGCATCTCAGGCCTGCCGCCCCCTCACGCCGATCATCTCGTCGATGGCGCCGCCCGGCGGCACCATGGGCAGCACCTGCGCGTCGGGGTCCACGACCACGTCCAGCAGGTAGGGCCCCGACGCGGCCAGGGCCTCGGCCAGCGCCCCGGTCAGCTCCTCGGGCCGTTCCACCCGCCGCCCCGGCACGCCGAAGCCCCGGGCCACCGTCACCAGATCCGTCTGGGCCGGCAGCAGGCTGTGGGAGTAGCGGCTCTCGTAGAAGATGGCCTGCCACTGCTTCACCATGCCCAGGGCGTAGTTGTTGAGCACCACGATGGGCAGGGGCAGCCCCAGGGAGGCGGCCGTGGCCAGCTCCTGCACCGTCATCATCAGCCCGCCGTCGCCCAGCACCGCCACCACGGGCCGGTCGGAGACGGCCAGGCGAGCTCCGATGGCGGCCGGCAGGCCGAAGCCCATGGCGCCCAGCCCGCCCGAGGTGATGTTGAGGCGGGGGGCCTGGAAGCGGTAGAACTGGGCCACCCACATCTGGTGCTGCCCCACGTCCGTGGCCACCACGGCCTCGCCCGCGGTCAGGGCGTCCAGCTGGGCGACCACGTCTTGAGGCGCGATGTACGGCGGGCGGCGCTCATACGTCAGGGGATAGGCCTCCTGCCAGGCCCGGATCTGCTCCCACCAGGCGTCCCGGCGGGCAGGCGAGACCAGGCGCACCAGCTCCTGCAGCACCCGCCGGGCGTCGCCCACGATGGGCACGTCGACGGGCACGTTCTTGCCGATCTCAGCCGGGTCCACGTCGATGTGGATCTTGCGGGCCTTGGAGGCGAAGCGCCGGGTGTCGCCGGTGACCCGGTCGTCGAAGCGCGCCCCCACCGCCACCAGCAGGTCGGCCTGGCTGACCGCGTAGTTGGCGTAGGCGGCCCCGTGCATGCCCAGCATCCCCAGGCTCAGGGGGTGGCGCCCCGGCAGCGCCCCCAGCCCCATGAGGGTCATGACCACGGGGAGGTGGGCGCGCTCGGCCAGGGCCCGCACCAGCTCCGCGGCCCCCGAGGCGATGACGCCTCCTCCCACGTAGAGCACCGGCCGCCGGGCCTCGTCGATGAGCCGGGCCGCCAGCTCGATCTGGCGGGGGTGGCCGTCCAGGGTCGGGCGGTACCCCGGCAAGTCCAGGGGCGGTGGGTAGGACTCCCACCGGGTGGGCGCGTTGGCCACGTCCTTCGGCAGATCCACCAGCACAGGCCCTGGCCGGCCGGAGCGGGCCAGGTGGAAGGCCTCGTGGACGACCCGGGGGATGTCGCGGACGTCCCGCACCAGGTAGTTGTGCTTGGTGATGGGCATGGTGATGCCGCAGACGTCCGACTCCTGGAACGCGTCGCGCCCGATGAGCGCGGTGGGCACCTGGCCGGTGATGGCCACCACCGGGATGGAGTCCATGTAAGCGCTGGCCAGGCCCGTCACCAGGTTGGTAGCCCCCGGGCCTGAGGTGGCCATGCAGACGCCTACCCGCCCCGAAGCCCGGGCGTATCCCTCGGCCATGTGGGCGGCTCCCTGCTCGTGCCGCACCAGGACGTGGCGAGGCTGGCCGATGCGGTGGAGGGCGTCGTAGGCGGGCAGCACGGCGCCGCCCGGGTAGCCGAAGATGACCTCGACGCCCTCGGCTACCAGCGACCAGATGAGCGCCTCCGCCCCCGTCATGGCCTGACCGGGCTCGGGGAGCGGTCGGGACGCTATTTGTCCCACCGGTGCAGCAGATGACCCCCTGGTGTAAGACCCGTCGCCCATCCGCTTCTCGCCCCCCGCGTCGGAAAGTCCGGGACCTGTAACGAATAAGCCCCTGTCGCCGCCATCATGCGGCGACAGGGGCGACGGCACTGCCTCGCGGTACCACCCTGCTTCGGGCCCTCCCCGACGCCTGGCCCAACCTGGGCCGCCGGCGCGGGGCCGACCCCTCGCTCGACGCCTCGTGACCGGCCAAGCCGGCTCAAGGCCTGCGCGCTAACGGGCGCCCACCCATCCGGGTGTGAGCTGCACCGGCCGGACCTACTGGGGCCGCTTCCCGTGAACGGCCCGTTGGGCCCGGCAGCTCCGGGGGGAGTTCGGGGCCGGGGCTCCGCCGGCTCGCACCGGCCGCCGGCTCTCTTGGGGCAGCTCACCAGGCCCCTACGGTCGTCCCCATCCTCGCCGTTCAAACGCCGACCCCTGCTGGGTCGACCATGGGTTGTTGGGAGTAACTATACGCGCCGGAAGCCGGCCCCGTCAAGGCCCCCCTGGCGCGAACGCGCGCCGTCCTCACTCCCGGGCTCCCGCCACGTTCTTGAGCCGGCGGCCGAAGGCCCGGGCCTCCTCCAGGCTGCCCAGGTCCGCGAAGTCCTCCACCCACGCGCCCTGACGCTCCAGGGCCGCCATCAAGGCCTTCAGGGCCCTCCCGCTGCCGAAGCCGCTGCGGCGCACGAAGGCAGCGGTGCGCTTGCCCTCCAGTCGGGTGCAGCGGGACAGCGCCTCCTGCACGTCGTCGGCCGGACGCCCGCGGATGAAGCCCAGACTCGGGCTGCCTACACAGACCAGGTCGTAAGGCGCCACGCTGATGGGCTGAGAGCGGGAGGGGTCGGCGGTCATGACGTCGGCGCGGATGGAGACCGACTCGAGCCCCTCGGCCACGGCCCGGGCCAGCGCCTCCAGTCGCCCCTGCGCGCTGATCAGCACCAGTGCTCTCAACGTCGCCATCCTCTCCCCGCCGGCCGTCGGGCGGCGCGCCGCCCGCGCGCCCGCGGCCGGGCCCGTTACGCCTTTTCGATTCGGCCGGACGACTCCCTCTCCCGCTCGCTGCCGGCATAGGTTGAACCCCTGGGGGGTCGGGGGTCCCATGGAGCCCACGCACGGCCACCCCCCGGCGGGCGGCGGCCCCGTGCTGGGGCTGGCCCTGGGCGCCGGCGCCGTGAGGGGCCTGGCCCACATCGGCGTGCTGGCGGCGCTGCTGGAGGCGGGCCTGGCGCCCCACGTGGTGGCCGGCACCAGCGCCGGCAGCCTGGTGGCCGTCATGTACGCGGCCGGCGTCGCACCCGGGGAGATGGCCCGCATGGCGCCGGAGCTGATGGCCCAGGTGCGCCGGGAGGTGCGCCTGTCGCCGCTGGGCGTGCTGGCACTGGGCTCCCGGCTCACCCTGCAGGCCCTCCGCCGGGGCCCGGGCGCCGCCTTCCCCGAGGGCATGGCCGCCGGCCACCGCCTGGAGGGCTGGGTGCGCTCGCGCCTGCCCGCCTCGGATCTGGCCGGGCTCAGCCGGCCCTTCGCCGCG
>DATCKV010000086.1:0-2982 GCA_036564285.1 Limnochordales bacterium | reverse complement strand
CTGCACACGCAGTTCCTGCGCCTGATGGAGCAGCGGGGCTGGTACCCCCGGGTGCCCGGCGACTGGGCCTTCAACGAGCCCTACGCCCTTCAGGGGGCCGGCGCCTGGCAGGCGCCCCAGGCGGGGCTCAGCTGGCAGGCGCCGCAGCCGGGCGGGTGGCAGACCGCCCAGCCCGCCGGCGGAAGCTGGCAAGGCGGGGGCGCCTTCCAGGGCCTGCAGCCCAATCCCCGGGAGGCACGCTGAGGGGCCCGGCGCCCCAGGCGGCGGCCGACCCCCGGCGGGCGTCGGGGTGCGCGGCGGCGAGGCTCCGGCTCCGGGCCGGGGCCTCGCGTTGTGCTATCCTGATGGCGGGTCGAAGGTGCGATGGTGCGACTGACCGGGCTCACCCGCCACAGCCGCCGGGAGACGGAGGCCCTGCCCGAGCGCCCGCCGGCCGCGGGCGCCCCGGAGACGGGCGTCTCCGGCGACGCGGCCGCGCCCGCCGGGGGCTCGCAGCCACCCGCTCAGGCCGCGGCCGAGGGCCCCGCCGCCCAGCCGGCGCCCGCGCCGTCGGGGCTCTCCCTGGAGGCGAAGCTGGCCCGGCTTCCCGCCCGCCCGGGCGTCTACCTGATGAAGAACGCCGCGGGCGAGGTCATCTACGTGGGCAAGGCCTCGTCGCTGCGCAGCCGGGTGCGCTCCTACTTCCAGGCCGGCCGCACCCCCAGCCCCCGCATCGACGCGATGGTGGCCGAGGTGGCCGACCTGGAGTACATCGTCACCGCCTCCGAGGTGGAGGCGCTGGTGCTGGAATCCAACCTCATCAAGCGCTACCGGCCCTTCTACAACGTCAAGCTGCGGGACGACAAGGCCTATCCCTACCTCAAGGTGACCCTGGACGAACCCTTCCCCCGGGTGCTGGTGGTGCGCCGCATCAAGAACGACGGCGCCCGCTACTTCGGCCCCTACACCAACTCCACCGCCCTGCGGGAGACGCTGCGCTTCCTGCGCAAGCTCTTCCCCATCCGCACCTGCGACCTGCCCCTGGACGGCAAGCGCCAGTACCGCCTCTGCCTGCAGTACTACATCGGGCGCTGCCTGGGGCCGTGCGCGATGCGCACCACCGTCGAGGCCTACCGGCAGATGATCGATCAGGTCTGCCTCTTCCTGGAGGGGCGCCAGGACCGGATCATCCCCGCCCTGCAGGCGCGCATGCAGGAGGCGGCGGCCCGCCTGGAGTTCGAGCAGGCGGCGCGGCTGCGGGACCAGATCCGGGCCCTGGAGAAGGTGGTGGAGCACCAGAAGGTGGTGACGGCCGGCGAGGACGACCAGGACGTCATGGCCTTCGCCCGCTTCGGCGGCACCGTCTGCGCCCAGGTCTTCTACGTGCGGGGCGGCAAGCTCATCGGGCGGGACCACTTCATCCTGGAGACCTCCGAGCACACCTCCGACACCGAGGTCATGACCTCGTTCGTGCAGCAGTTCTACGACAAGACCCCGTCGGTGCCGCCCTCGATCACCCTGCAGCACCCCGTGGAGGACCCGGCCCTCATCGAGCAGTGGCTGTCGGAGCGGCGGGGCTCCCGGGTGCGGCTGGTGGTGCCCCGGCGGGGCGACCGGCGCCGGCTGGTGGAGATGGCCGCCGAAAACGCGGCCCTGGTGCTGGAGGAGCTGCGCAGCCAGGCCGACCGGCGGGCCG
The DNA here is from genome assembly GCA_036564285.1 of Limnochordales bacterium. Taxonomy (GTDB): domain Bacteria; phylum Bacillota; class Limnochordia; order Limnochordales; family Geochordaceae; genus Geochorda. The sequence continues at coordinate 1,307 of DATCKV010000086.1, read as the reverse complement.
CCGAGAAGGAGCGGGCCCTGGCCAAGCTGCAGGACGTGCTGGGGCTGGAGCGGCTGCCGCGGCGCATCGAGGCTTTCGACATCTCCAACATCCAGGGCACCGACGCGGTGGCCTCCATGGTGGTCATGGAGGACGGCGAGCCCAAGAAGAGCGACTACCGCCGCTTCAAGATCCGCCTCACGGGCGGGCCCAACGACTTCGCCATGATGAAGGAGGCGGTGCGGCGCCGCTTCGCCCGGGGCCTCAAGGAGCGGGAGGAGCTGGAAGCGCTGCGGCGCCGCCTGGAGGCCCGCGACGGCCAGGACCCGGAGCTGGAGGCCCGGCTGCGCCGGGCCGAGGCCGAGGCGAAGTTCGCCACCTTCCCCGACCTGCTGCTCATCGACGGCGGCAAGGGGCAGCTGAGCGCGGCCCGGGAGGCGCTGCGGGAGCTGGGGCTCGACGAGGAGATCCCCGCCATCGGGCTGGCCAAGCGCCTGGAGCAGATCTTCGTGGAGGACGAGCCGGACCCCATCGAACTGCCCCGGGACTCGTACGCGCTGCACCTGCTCCAGCAGATCCGCGACGAGGCCCACCGCTTCGCCCTGGGCTACCACCGCCACCTGCGGGAGCGGCGGGCCGTGCGCTCCACCCTCGACGACATCCCCGGGGTGGGGCCCAAGCGCAAGAAGCAGCTCATCGAGCACTTCGGCTCGGTGCGGCGGGTGCAGGAGGCGACCCTGGAGGAGCTTTTGGCCGTGCCCGGCCTGCCCCGGACGGTGGCCGAGCGGGTCTACCAGGGCATGCACTCGGCAGCCAGCGAGTAAGCGCGGCGGGTCAGATTCAGATAAGTCGGGCCTGAATCGAGCGGAGAGGCGAAGGGGTGGCTATGGTCGTCCCCTCGGACGGGTTCGAGGGCCCACCTGGGATGCCGTCCCAAGCAGGTTCCCATCCTGCGCGCGCTGCCCGGGAGCAAATCAAGGCGCTCGTGGATGCGGGGAAGCTGCACCCGATCATGAAGGTCTTCGGGGCATGGGCGTGCGATGACAGCACCAAAGACGTCACCGAGCGGATCTACGCCAATCGTCGGCGCATGGGTCGCCTCCGATCATGCGGCGGGGACAGCCCCGCGCGACAACGTTAATCTGGCATATTGACATCGTTAATCCTGGATATTAACGTTGTGGCTGGCAGACGGGATGCCGCCGGCGGCGCCCGACCCGGAAGAGGGGTGGGCGCCATGGACCTTCTGCACCCGTGGCTCCTCTACGAGCTGGCGCGGGCGAGGACCGCCGAGCGCCTGCGGGAGGCGCAGGCCGACCGGCTGGCGC
>DATCKV010000085.1:0-3475 GCA_036564285.1 Limnochordales bacterium | reverse complement strand
CCCTGGCCTCCACGATGTGAGCGTGGCGCTCTAACCGGCTGAGCTACCTGCCCACCAGGGCCGCCCCGCCGCAGGCGGCGGCCCGGCGCCTCTTAATCTAGCGGGCGCCGGGCCGGGTGTCAAGGCAGGGGGGCGGTGGCGGGCCGCCCGGCAGCGGGCCGGCCGCCGCCGCCGGGGGTTTAGCGAAGCGTCGACAGCAGCAGCTGCAGCAGGTTCTTGCGGCTCACCGACGGCTGGCCGGCGGCCTTGCGGCTGAGATCGGCGCCGCACTTCTTGCAGTAAAGGCTCCCCGCGTAGTTCTGGGTGCCGCAGTCCCGGCAGACCATGGCGTCTCCTCCGCTCCTTCCCGGGCGGTGGGTCCCCTCCCCTGCGGCTGCTGGATGCGCCGGCAGGAGGGACGCTTCTTGACCCGCCCCGTACAGTTTCTGTCCCGGTTGCCAGGTATATATAACCCTACCCGCGTGACCTGTAAAGAGGGAGGCGTGTTAAAGATGGGTAACGAAAGCGGACGCCGCCAGCGCTCCGGCCCCCGGCCCGCCGCTCAGCGCCCGATCACGAGCCCTGCGCTGCGGAGGAGCACCAGGACCAGGTAGAGCCCTGCCAGAAGGGCCAGCCGCCATAGCCCGTCTCGCACCACGGGCGACATCATGGCGCCTCATCCCCTGTCCGGCACCGGCCGTTCGTGAAGCCCATCACATGGTCGCAAACGCCCGTTACGGGACGGTAAAGGGCGCGTTACAGGTCTGTTGAGCCCGCTCCGTCTCCCAGGTCGGCGCCCGCCAGGAAGTGCGGGGACCGTCTCGAATGGGTTCCGGGGAGGGCCGGTGCATACACCGTACACGCCGGGCCCGCCGCGGGCGCGCGGGCCGGCGGATGCCCCGACCCCTGGAAGGGTGTGGTGGAAGCGATGGGCGTCTTCGACGCGGTGGCGCGTCACGGCCAGCATGAGCAGGTGGTCTTCGCCACCGACCCGCGACGCGGCCTGCGGATGATCATCGCGATCCACGACACGACGCTGGGGCCTGCCCTGGGAGGCTGCCGGATGTGGCCGTACCCCTCCGAGGACGAGGCCCTCACCGACGTGCTGCGCCTCTCGAGAGCCATGACCCTCAAAAACGCCATCCACGGGCTGGCGCTGGGCGGCGGCAAGGCCGTGGTCATCGCCGACCCCGCCACCGGCAAGACCCCGGAGCTGCTGGAAGCCATCGGCGAAGCGGTGGACCGGCTGCGGGGTCGGTACATCACGGCCGAGGACGTCGGCACCAATTCGGACGACATGCGCCTGATCCGTCGTGCAACCGATTACGTAGCCGGCCTTCCCGAGGCCAGCGGCGACCCCTCTCCCTTCACGGCCCTGGGCGTATTCCGCGGGATCCAGGCCTGCGCCCAGGTCCGGTGGGGTTCCACCCAGCTGGAGGGTCGGCGGGTCGTCATCCAGGGAGCCGGCAGCGTGGGCTACCATCTGGCTCGCCACCTGGTGCAGGCCGGGGCCGAGGTCTTCGTGGCCGACATCCGTCCGGAACGGGTGCGCCGGGCGGTGGAGGAGCTGGGGGCCCGCCCCGTAGAGGTGGAGCGGGTCTTCGACGTGGAGTGTGACGTCTTCGCCCCGTGCGCGCTGGGGGCGGTGCTCAACGACGAGACCATCCCCCGGCTGCGCGCGCCCATCGTGGCAGGCTCCGCCAACAACCAGCTGGCCGAGCCCCGCCACGGCGACCTGCTGCACGAGCGGGGCGTGCTGTACGCGCCCGACTACGTCATCAACGGGGGCGGCGTCATCAACGTAGCGGAGGAGCTGGCCCCCGACGGCTACAGCGCCGAGCGGGCCCGGGCCAAGGTGGAGCGCATCTTCGACCGGGTCCTGGAGGTCATCGAGCTCGCCCGCTCCCGCGGCATCCCCACGCACCGGGCCGCGGACGAGCTGGCGCTGCGCCGCATCGAGCAGGCCCGGGCAGCCCGGCGGAGCGCGCCGGCGAGGTGACAGCGCCGCCCCGGCAGGCTGGACATCCGAGCGGTGCCGCAGTATGGTGGAGGCGCCATGCCCAGCGAAGCCATCGCGACCTGGAGCGCCCGCGTGGCCGAGCGCCTGCGGGCGCTCTTTCTGGACGCCGGCAACACCCTCATCTTCCCGGACTGGGCGCGCATCGCAGGCTGGTGCGCGCAGGCGGGGGCGCCTGTAGGCGCCCTCGCGCTGCAGCAGGCCTGTGCGCGGGCTGCCGCCGCCTGGGATGACTTCATGGGCGGACGCGCTCCGGCCCCCGAAGGGGGCATCCTGGGGGCGGCTCTGGAGGCGGCGGGTCTCGACCGGTCGGCCCGCCTGCACGTGCTGCGTCGCATCGAGGAGGCGGAGCGGGAGGGCACCCTCTGGCGGGAGGTGCTTCCCGGCACCGCCGACGCGCTGCAGACCCTGCGTTCCCTGGGGCTGGTGTTGGGCGTCGTCTCCAACGCGGACGGCCGGGTGGAGCAGTTCCTGGAGCGGGCGGGGCTTCGCCCCTATCTCGACTTCGTCATCGACTCGGCCCGGGTAGGCGTGGAGAAGCCGGACCCCCGCATCTTCCGCCTGGCCCTGGAGCGGGCCGGGGTGGCTGCGGACCAGGCCGCACACGTCGGCGACCTCTGCTCCGTGGACGTGGAGGGCGCCCGGCGCGCGGGCATCGAGGCCGTCATCATGGATCCCGTCGGCCTCTACCGAGGCTGCGACGCACCCCGGATCCGTCACCTGGCGGAGCTGGCCCGGGCCCTGCAGGCGGCCCGCCGGCGGATGGCAGGATGAGGCGCGCCGCGTCGGTCTACCCGGTGCTGGCGGCCAGCGTCAGCCGCACCTTCGCCGACATGGTCGTCTTCGGCTACGTGCCGCTGCAGCTTTTCGCCGCCGGGCAGTCCGACGTGCTGCACCTGAGCCTCGTCACCGCAGTGCCGGCCACGGTGCGCTTCGTCTCCTCCAACCTGTGGGGCGCCCTGGCGGACGTGACGGGCCGCGTCAAGCCTGCCCTGGTGGTGGGCGTCGCGGCGTACGCAGGCGCCTGCCTGGCTCTGCTGCGGGCGTCGACGGGACTGCAGGCCGCCCTGGTGGTGAGCGTGGCCGCGGCCCTGTACGGGGGGCTTGCCCCGGCAGCCAAGGCTCTGCTCTCCTTGAGGCCGGGCCCGCTTGGGACCCCCCGGCGGGCCCTGGCCTGGTGGCTGCAGCTGGAGTCGTGGGGCTGGGCGCTCGGAAGCGCGGCGGTGGCGCTGCGGGAGCGACTGGGCCTGCCTTCCGAGGCCTTGCTGGTGGCGGCCGCGGCGCTCCTGGGAGCCGACCTGTTGTGGTTGGCCCTGGCGGTGCCCGAGCCGGCCCCCACGGGCCCCTCCGGCCGCCTGGGCCAGAGCTTGAGCCGGCGTGCGGCCCGGCTGGCCGGCGAGTGGCGGCAGCTGTACGGCAGGGGCGAGATGGCCCTGCTGCTGGCCGTCTTCGCTCTGGCCACGCTGGCGGGCGAAGCCG
>DATCKV010000084.1:0-5837 GCA_036564285.1 Limnochordales bacterium | reverse complement strand
CGGCCCCGCATCACGCTGCAGTACCCCGACGAGCGCTACAGCCTGCCGGTGGGCTCCCGGGGCATCCCCGTGCTGCTGTCGGACGAGCAGGGTACGCTGAAGTGCATCGTCTGCGAGCTGTGCGAGAAGATCTGCCCGGTGCGCATCATCGAGATCAAGTGGCACCGCGACGAGCAGACCCGCAAGAAGGTGCTGGACGAGTTCAACCTGGACGCCAGCCGCTGCATGCTGTGCGGCCTGTGCGCGGAGGTCTGCCCCGCGGAGGCCATCGCCATGTCGGACCACTACGAGCTGGCGGCCTACGACCTCCCCTCCCTGGTCTTCGACAAGGAGAAGCTCCAGCAGCTGGGCCTGCCCCAGAAGACGCCCATCATCAACTTCGCCATCAAGACGGAAGGGTAGCGGCCGGGCCATGAACGCGGTAGCGATCCTCTACCTGTTGGTGGCGGTGGTGACACTGGCCTGTGCTTACGGCGTGGTGGTGGCGCCCAAGCTGATGCACTCGGCCCTCTGGCTGGGCGCCACGTTCGTGGGCATGGCGGCGCTGTTCGTCCTGCTGGACGCGGAGTTCCTGGCGGCCGCCCAGATCCTCATCTACGTGGGCGCCATCACCACCATGATCCTCTTCGGCATCATGCTCTCCGACATCCGGGACCTGCGGGCCCCGGGCGAGGGGCCCTGGTGGCGGCGGCTGAGCCGGCTGGTGCTCTCGCCGCGGCGGGGGCTTCTGCCCCTGCTGGCCTCCGCGGGCTTCGCGCTGGCGCTGTGGGGCATCGCCCGGCACGCCCCGTGGCCTGCCGAGGCGCCTCCCCCCAGCCCCGACGTGACGGGCTCCATCGGCCAGGTGCTCTTCACCGACTACGCCCTGCCCTTCGAGGTGGCCTCGGTGCTGCTGCTGGTGGCCCTGGTGGGCGCGGTGGTGCTCTCCATGCGGGAGGGGGTCGAAAACCGGTGATCCCCCTCAGCTGGGTGGTGACGACCAGCGCGATCCTCTTCGGGCTGGGGCTCTACGGCGCCCTGAGCCTGCGCAACGCCGTGCGGATCCTGATGTGCATCGAGCTGATGCTCAACTCCGTCAACCTCAACCTGGTCGCCTTCTCCCGCTACCTGCACCCCGAGCAGCCCCGGGGGCTGGTGCTGGCCATCTTCATCATGACGGTAGCGGCGGCGGAGGCCGCGGTGGGGCTGGCCATCTTCCTGACCATCGCCCGCAACCGCACCGACATCGACGTCGACAACATCCGGCTGTTGAAGGGGTAGCGAGCGTCCATGGTGCAACTCGCCTGGCTGGTGCCGCTTCTGCCTGGCCTGAGCGCGCTGGTGCTGGCCTTCTGGGGCAAGCGCCTGGCCCGTGACGGCGACTGGCTCGGCATCGGGGCCGTGGCCCTGGCGTGGCTGCTGTCGCTGGGCGTGCTGGCCGACGTGGCGTGGCGGGGGGCCGAGGGCTCGGTGGGACTGGAGTGGGCCCGCTTCGCGGCGGCACCCGGCCAGGCGGCCCGAAGCCTGGCGCTGGGCTTCCAGGTGGATGCCCTGGCGGCCGTGATGCTGGTGGTGGTCACCTCGGTCAGCCTGGCGGTACACGTCTTCTCCGTGGGCTACATGGAGGGCGACGCCCGCTACAAGCGCTACTACGCGATGCTCTCCTTCTTCACCTTCGCCATGCTGGGCCTGGTGCTGGCCGACAACCTGCTGCTGCTCTTCATCTTCTGGGAGCTGGTGGGCCTGGCCTCGTACGCCCTCATCGGCCACTACTACGAGCGGCCCGACGCCCGCTACGCCTCCATGAAGGCCTTCCTGACCACCCGGGTCGGCGACGTGGCGATGTTCGTGGGCATCCTGCTGCTCTACCGGCACGTGGGCAGCTTCGCCTTCCGTGACATCTTCGCCGCCATCGAGCAGGGAGTCATCCCGGCGCCCTCGCTGGCCCTGGCGGCCGTGCTCCTGTTCGGCGGGGCCGTGGGCAAGTCGGCGCAGCTTCCCCTGCATGTCTGGCTTCCCGACGCGATGGCCGGCCCTACCCCGGTCAGCGCCCTCATCCACGCTGCGACCATGGTCGCAGCCGGCGTCTACCTGGTGGCGCGGGCCTACGGCATCTTCGCCCCTGCTCCCCAGGCCATGCAGGTGGTGGCCTGGATCGGCGGCCTGACGGCCATCTTCGCCGCCACCCTCGCCCTGGTGCGGGAGGACATCAAACAGGTGCTGGCTTACTCCACGGTGAGCCAGCTGGGCTACATGATGATGGGTCTGGGGCTGGGAGCCTACACGGCCGGCTTCTTCCACCTGACCACCCACGCGTTCTTCAAGGCGCTGCTCTTCCTCGCCTCGGGCAGCGTCATCCACGCCCTGCACCATGTGCAGGACATGCACCGCATGGGCGGGCTCCTGCGCAAGATGCCGGTGACGGGCGCCACCTGGCTGGTGGGGGCGGCGGCCCTGGCGGGCATCCCGCCCTTCGCCGGCTTCTGGAGCAAGGACGAGATCCTGCTGGCAGCCTACCGCTCGGCCACGCCGGCCCTCTACTGGATCGGCGCGGCGGCGGCGGTGCTGACGGCCTTCTACGTCACCCGAGCCACGTGGCTGGTCTTCTTCGGCCGGCCCCGGGACCCCCACCTCTTCGAGCACGCCCATGAGTCGCCCATCGTGATGACGGGTCCCCTGGTGGCTCTGGCCGTGCCCGCCGCCCTCATCGGCTTCTGGAACTCGCCCCTGGCGGACCACGCCTTCTCGCACCTGGTCTTCTTCGGGGAGGCGCACGAGCTGGAGCCCAGCCTGACGGTGACGGGGCTGGCCGTGGGAGGGGCGCTGGTGGGGGTGCTGGTGGCCCTGGCCATCTACGCCTGGCGGGTCGTCTCCCCCGCGGCGGTCATCCGGGCAGCAGGGCCCCTCTACACCCTGCTCAAGCGCAAGTACTACGTGGATGAGCTGTACCATTGGCTCTTCGTGCAGGGCACGGTGGCCCTGGCCAGGCTGTGCGCCTGGTTCGACCAGGTGGTGGTCGACGGGCTGGTCAACGCCGTGGCGCGCTTCACCCAGGGCCTCTCGGAGGGCAGCCAGCTGGTGGACCAGCACGTCATCGACGGCGCCGTCAACCTGGCGGCATCGGGTACCGTGGCGGCCGGCAACCAGCTGCGCAGGGCACAGGTGGGCTACGTGCAGGCCTACGCCCTGACGCTCTTCGTCTCGGTCGTGGTCGGACTCATCATCTTCACGATGGGAGGCTAACGCCTCGACATGCTGAGCCTGCTGATCTTCGCCCCGCTGGTCGGATCCCTGGTCATCGCCCTGCTGCCGCGGGAGAGGAAGGATCTGCTGCGGCGGGTGGCGCTGGCCTTCTCCCTGGTGCCGCTGGTGCTGGTGGCCATCATGTGGGCCCGCTTCGACACCACGACCCAGGGGATGCAGTTCGTGGAGCGGGTGCCCTGGATCCCGGCGGTGGGCATCCAGTACTACCTGGGCGTCGACGGCATCAGCTTCCCCATGCTGGCCGTGACGGCCCTGGTCACCACCCTGGCCATCCTGGTCTCCTTCACCATCGAGGAGCGGGTCAAGGAGTTCATGGCCCTCATGCTCCTGCTGGAGACGGGGATGCTGGGGGTCTTCGCGGCGCTGGACTACTTCCTCTTCTACATCTTCTGGGAAGTGGTCCTGGTGCCGATGTACTTCATCATCGGCATCTGGGGCGGGCCGCGGCGGGAGTACGCGGCCATCAAGTTCTTCATCTACACCCTGCTGGGCTCCGTCGTGATGCTGGTGGGCATCCTGGCCCTCTACTTCCAGAGCGGGCTCGGCACCTTCGACATGCTGGCCATCGCCCAGCAGGCCCGGCTCACGCCGACGGCGCAGTACTGGATCTTCCTGCTGCTGTTCTTCGGCTTCGCGGTGAAGGTGCCCATCTTCCCCTTCCACACGTGGCTGCCCGACGCGCACGTGGAGGCGCCCACGGGCGGCTCCATGCTCCTGGCGGGCGTGCTGCTCAAGATGGGCACCTACGGCTTCTACCGCATCAGCTACCCCACGCTGCCTGACGCGGCCCGGGCCTTCGCGGTGGTGATGGGCGTCCTGGGCGTCATCAACATCATCTACGGCGCCCTGGTGGCCATGGCCCAGAAGGATTTCAAGAAGATGGTGGCCTACTCCAGCATCAGCCACATGGGCTTCGTCCTGCTGGGCCTGGCGGCCATGACGCCCATGTCCATGGCGGGCGGGCTGTTCGTCATGATCTCCCACGGGCTCATCTCGCCCATGATGTTCTTCTACGCCGGCACGGTCATCTACGAGCGCACCCACACCCGCATGCTGCCCGAGATGAGCGCCCTGTTCACCCGGATGCCGGTGGCGGCCACGCTGCTGGCCTTCGCGGCCTTCGCCAACCTGGGGCTGCCGGGGCTGTCGGGGTTCGCCGGGGAGTTCTTCACGCTGACGGGCTCCTTTGAGCCGCTGACGAGCCTGGTGGCCGTGGCGGTGGTGGGCATGGTGCTGACCGCGGCCTACCACCTGATGATGATGCGGCAGATCCTCATGGGCGACGCCACGGCTGAGGCGGCCGGGCACGCCGCGGCCCCGGCCCACGGCCACGGCCATAGCGCGTCGGGCCACGAGGCGGCGGCGGCCGTGCGCCTGCCCGACCTCAACCTGCGGGAGGCCATCGTCAGCGCCCCGCTGGTGGCCAGCATCGTCCTGTTCGGGGTGGCGCCGTCGGTGCTGCTGAAGATCTTCAACCCCTCGGTGCAGGCCCTGCTGAGCCGCATGGGAGGGCTGTGAGCCGGCATGGCGTGGCAGATGATCCTCCCGGAGATCCTGCTGGCGGCCGGCGGGATGGCGGCCATCGGCGCCGACCTGCTGGGGCGGCGTCGGGCGCTGCCGGCGGCGGTGGCGGCCGCGGCCTTCCTGGCCACCCTGGCGGCGCTGTGGCCCCTGCGGGGCGTGACGGCCGAGGCCTGGCAGGGGATGCTGGTCGTCGACGCCTTCGCCCTCTACTTCAAGGCCATCTTCGTCCTGACGGGGCTTCTGGTGGCGCTGCTGGCCTACCCCTACGTGGAGCGGCGGGGGATCCACGCCGGGGAGTTCTACGCCCTGCTGGTCTTCGCGGTGCTGGGCATGTCCATGATGGCCGGCTCCCGGGATCTGCTGATGATCTACCTGGGGCTGGAGCTGCTCTCCATCGGCTCCTACGTGCTGGCGGGCATGCTCAAGGATGACGAGCGCTCCCTGGAGGCCTCCCTCAAGTACTTCCTCATCGGGGCCATGACGTCGGCCCTGCTGCTGTTCGGGCTCTCCCTGGTCTACGGCATCGCCGGCAGCACCCACGTGGAGGCGGTGCGGCGGGCCGTGAGCGCCGGAGACGCCTGGCGAGGCGTGGCGGTGGCCGGCATGTGGTTCATGCTGGCCGGCTTCGGCTTCAAGGTGGCGGCGGTGCCGTTCCACATGTGGGCGCCTGACGTCTACCACGGCGCTCCGACGCCGGTGGCGGCGCTGCTCATCGCCGGCTCCGAGGCGGCAGCCTTCTCGGCCATCCTGCGGGTCTTCACCACGGGGTTCGCGCCCCTGGCCGACCAGTGGCGGGTCATCTTCGCGGTGCTGTCGGTGGCCACCATGACGTACGGCAACGCGGCGGCCCTGGTGCAGACCAGCGCCAAGCGGATGATGGCCTACTCCGCCATCGCCCAGGCAGGCTACGTGCTGGTGGGGCTGGCCGTGGGCACGCCCGAGGGCGTGGGGGCCATGCTCTACTACCTGCTGGCCTACCTCTTCATGGTGGCCGGCACCTTCGCGGTCATCGCGTGGCTGTCGCTGGCACGGCCCCAGGAGATGCTGGACGACTTCGAGGGGCTGGGGCG
>DATCKV010000083.1:0-2384 GCA_036564285.1 Limnochordales bacterium | reverse complement strand
AGGATCCCTTCATCTTCACCGCCGTCGGGGTCGGCCCCCACATCCTGCTGCCCGTGCGCGTCGCGGCCGCCGTCGTGGTGCTGGCGGGCTTCGCCCTGGCCGGCTCCCGGCGAAGGGCGCCCGAGTTGCGCGAGGTGCCGGCCCTGCGGAATCCTCAATAAGGAAGGGACGCGCGGGGGGCACCGTCGCTTGGGGGTAAGTGGTGCGCCCGGTAGGATTCGAACCCACGACCTGGTGGTCCGAAGCCACCCGCTCTGATCCCCTGAGCTACGGGCGCACCGGCTGAAGCGAAGCGGAATGTGGGAGATGGGGTGGACGGTGGGACTCGAACCCACGACCCCCAGGTCCACAGCCTGGTGCTCTAGCCAGCTGAGCTACGCCCACCACGGCTGCCAGGCGGCTGCCGACGCCATTCTATGACCCCTGCCCGAGCCCCGTCAAGCGAGGCGGTGCCCCGGCGGTCTCACACCGTCGGGGGCGGCGCCTGAGGCCGGGGCCTGGCCGGATCCGGCGGCGGGGTCTGCCTGGGCCCGATGACGGGCGCCGGTTCGGGGTGCGGCGGGCCGACCAGCAGGGTGCGCTTGAGCAGCTGGATGCCCAGGGCCGGGTCGACCCCCTTGGGGCACGCCTCGCTGCACGCCCCGGCCAGGTGGCAGCTGAAGACCCCGTGCGGCCCGTCGACCACGTCGGCCCGGGCGGCCCAGCCCCCGTCGCGGCTGTCGGCCACGTACCGGTACGCCTGCGCCAGCGCCTGCGGCCCCAGGAAGAGGGGGTCTGTGGCCGCCGTGGGGCACGCCGCCACGCAGAGGCTGCACTTGAGGCAGTAGGCGAACTGCAGGTAGCGCTCCATCTCCTCGGGGGTCTGGGCGAACTCCCGGGTGGGCGAGCGCATCTCCGGCTCGTCACCGGCCGGACGGATGATGTAGGGGTGCACCTTGCGGTGGCGCTCGAAGGTGGGGCTCAGGTCGGGCACCAGATCCTTGATGACGTCGTGGTTGGGCAGGGGCGCCACCTCGACGGTGCCGCCCAGCTCGCTCACCTGGGTCTGGCAGGCCAGGCGGGGCTTGCCGTTGACGTACATCCCGCACGAACCGCAGACGCCCATCCGGCACGAGCTGCGGAAGGCCAGCGAGCCGTCGTGGTGCTCCTTCACCGCGATGAGGGCGTCGAGCACCGTCATGCCGGGGGTGTAGGGCACCTCGAAGGTCTGCCAGCGCAGGCGCACGTCGCGCTCGGGGTCGAACCGGGCGACCCGCAGCACCACCTTGGAAAGCCCGGCGCCGCCGGCGCCCTCCCCGCCGGGAGCGGCCTGCTGCGCCGGCACGACCCGCTCCTGGACCCTGGCCATGGTCATGACGCCCCTCCCACCGGCATGGCCTGGAAGACCACCACGAGGCCGTAGACGAAGACCACCAGGCCCGCGACGACCACCAGGAGATCGATGGCCCGCCCGGCGCCCGGCGAGTACCAGACCTCGTGCAGCACCCGCCGCAGCCCGTACATGCCGTGGTAGACCGCGAAGCCCAGGAGCAGCACGTAGAGCACGGCCCAGGCGGAGCTGGCGCCCCGGGCCGCCACCGCGGCGAAGCCCCGCACGTCCGTCTGCGGCCATCCCAGCCACCCCAGGAGGGTGGGGTAGTGCTGCACCGCCATGTGGACGCCCAGCAGGACGATGAGGGCGCCGCCGGCGAACAGGTGCAGCGCCCACAGCTTCGACTCCCGCACCGTGACGCCCCCTCTGCGCTACCGGATGAGGATCTCCCACAGCCCCGCGGCGATGAAGACGGCGGTGGCCACCATGAGCGCCACGGTCAGGGGCCGCTGGCGGCGCAGGGCCACGGGGTACGGGTAGACCGGCTCCGCGGGCCGGCCCAGGGTGTAGCCCAGGTGGCCCAGGATGAGGCGCACCCCGTTGAGCGCGTGGAAGACGAAGGCCGCCAGGACCAGCATCTCCCCCACCGCGAAGACGGGGTGGGAGAGGGTGGCCATGGTGCGCGCCCACACCTCGGGCCCCTGCAGCCGCCGCCCGGTCACCCAGACGTGCAGGGGAAGGTAGAGCACCAGCCCCAGCCCCGAGAGCCGGTGCAGGGTGTAGAGGTACCGCTCGATGGGGTAGCGGCCGGCGTACGCCCACCCCCGCACCCCCAGGCGGTTGGGCAGGCGGCGTGGGGAGCCGCTGCTCCGGCTCTGCCGGTCGGCGGCCGGGCTCGCGTCGGTCCACGAGGGCCGGGCCATCGGCTCATGCCTCCCATCCGGCGTCAGTACTTGCGCTCCACCGGCTTCCAGCGGGTGATGCGCACCGGCAGGTACTCCAGCCTCGGCCCCTGGGGGGTGTGGTAGGCCAGGGTGTGAGCCAGGAAGCGCTGGTCGTCTCGCTGCGGGTA
>DATCKV010000082.1:0-1558 GCA_036564285.1 Limnochordales bacterium | reverse complement strand
GCCGGCAGGGCCATCAGCACGCCGAAGAGCGCGTCGGGGGTCCCCAGGTGCACCCGGGCGTACAGGGGGAAGTAGAGGGAGCCCATCTGCATGGAGAGGGTGACCAGGGCCGCTCCCAGCAAGAAGAGGGTGACGTCGGCCATCCGCAGCACGCCCGCCGGCCCCACGTGCCCCGCGGCCGGCTGCGCTCCGCCCGCCGTCCTGGACGGCGCCAGGCCCGCGTCGGGCAGCCACCGCCACAGAGCCAGAGCCGTCGCCGCGTGCGCGGCCGCCGAGAGCAGGTACGCCCCGGGGACCCCGATGCTGCCCAGCACCCACCCCAGGGAGAGGGAGGTGAGCACCCAGCCGATGGAGCCGCTGATGCGGTAGGCGCTGAAGGCACGCCCCGACCGCTCGGCCGGAGCCAGGCTGCTGGCTGCGGCGAACATGAGGGTGGTGTAGACGGAGGTCAGCACGCCCGTCGCCGCGACCAGCGTCCCCAGCGCCAGCGGATGGCGGCTGAGCGGCACGGCGGCGTGCACGGGCGCGCTGGCCGCCACCGCCCCGATCAGCAGGAGGCGCCGACGCGGCCACCGATCCCACAGGCGGCCCACCCAGGGCTGGGAGAGGAAGGCGACGATGCCGGTCACGGCCTGGATGGCCCCGATGGCGCCCAGGCCGAGGCCCACCTCGTGGAGGTAGATGGCCACCAGGGGAGCCGTCCACCCCCAGGCTCCCATCAGCACCAGCGTCGCGCCCCAGAGCAGCGCGAACGCCCGGCCCGCCGCCGACTCCGCCCGGCGGCCCGCCCTCTCCGTCACTCCGCCACCGACACCGGCGTGCCCCACTCGGCCAGCTCCTGCCGGTGACTGAGGAGCAGCACCTGACGCTGCCGGCTCACCTGCTCCAGCGCGTCGCGGATGAGCCGCAGGCGCTGCGCGTCGCAGTTGAGAAACGGGTCGTCCAGCACCAGCGGCAGCTCCAGGCGCTCCTGCACCATGGCCGCCAGGGCGAAGCGCAGGGCCAGGTAGAGCTGATCCCGGGCGCCCTGGCTCAGGACCGCGGGCCACCGCTCCTGACCGTCGGGTTCGGCCACCTTCAGGCGGAAGCGGTCGTCGAAAAGCACCCGGCGCCCCGGTCGGCCCGTGAAGGCGGCGAAGTAGCCGCTGGCCCCCGCCTCCAGGCGGCTTCGGAATCCCTGGTGGAACGCGGAGGCAGCCTCATCGATCCAGCGGCGGGCCAGCACCAGCGCCTCGACCTCCTGCTGCACCCGGGACTCCTCCCGCTCCAGCTCGGCCATCTCCTGGTAAGCCTGCGCGACGTTGACCGAGCCTGCCCCCTCCAGAGCGGCCAGGCTGCGGGTGAGCCGGAGGTGCTCCTCCTGGGCAGCAGCCACCTCCTGCCTGAGGCGGTCAGCGCGGGCCCGGTGCTGGTCGAATTCCTCCTGCAGGGCCGCCGCCTGGCGGTCGTCGTCGGGCTCGGGCAGGACGGGGAAGGCCCTGCGGAGGCGCTCCATCGCCTCGGTCTCGGCCGCCACCTGCTGGCCCAGGGAGATGCGCCGGGCCTCCAGGGCCGCGGC
>DATCKV010000081.1:0-3788 GCA_036564285.1 Limnochordales bacterium | reverse complement strand
CGCCGTTCCCGAGGCGCCGGCCACGATGTGCTTCGCCGCGATGTAGGCGAAGGTCATGGCGGCTCCCAGCGTAGAGCCGGGGCCCGGGTAGGTGCGTCCCATCACCGAGGCCGAGCAGTTGCCGCAGGCGTACAGGCCCGGCACCGGCCGGCCCCCCTTGAGCACCCGGGCGTGCTCGTCGGTGACCATGCCCCCCTTGGTGCCCAGGTCGCCGGGGAAGATCTTGACCGCATAGAACGGCGGCTGCTCGATGGTGCCCAGGTTGGGATTGGGGTAGCGGGGATCGCCGTAGAAGCGGTCGTAGGCAGTGCGCCCGCGGCCGAAGTCCTCGTCGACGCCCCGCCTCGCCATCTCGTTGTAGCGCGCCACCGTCGCGAGCAGGCCTTCCCGATCGATGCCGCACCGCTGGGCCAGCTCCTCCAGGGTGTCGGCCTTGATGAAGAAGCCGCTCTCCAGCCAGGCCCGCGGCGTCATCCGGGGCATGGCCATGCCGAAGATGTAGCGGTTGCGGTGCCGGCTGTCCATGATGAGCCACGAGGGGATGGCCGGCACCTCCCGGTTGCGCGCCAGCATGTCGTGCCCGAAGTCGACGTAGGAGGCCGACTCGTTGGTGAAGCGCCGCCCCGACCGGTCCACCACGATGCAGTGGGGCATGGAGCGCTCCCAGACCAGGAACTGCCGCTGGCCCTTGGGGTCGATGGCCACGGCGCCCCACCAGGCGTCGTCGAGCAGGTCCATGTCGCAGCCCAGCTCCATGCACTGCTGGATCACGTCGCCGGTGTTGTCGGGGTTGCCCACGGACCAGCCGTCGACCCCCTGGTAGCGGCGGCGCATCTCGGTGTTGTGGTCGAAACCGCCCGCGGCCAGCAGCACCGCCCGGCTGCGCACCCGCACCGGGACGCCGTCGCGCTCCACATCGACGCCCACCACCCGGCCGTTCTCCATCACCAGCCGCCGGGAGGGGGCGTTGAGCCAGAGCTCGACGCCGAGCCGGCGCGCCACGTACATCAGCTGCCCCACCAGGGCGTTGCCCAGCCCTAGCGGGCGCTGGCCCTGCAGGCGCATGCCGATGCTGCGGGCGAAGATGCCGACGGTCTTGAAGAAATGGCGAGGCAGCGTGAAGGCCTTGGGCAGGTGGTGCGTCTCCCCCGACCGGAAGGCGACCGGCACGTCAATGGAGAGGGCTCGCATGCTGGCGGCCAGATCGCCCAGTTTGCGGGCATCGAAGAAGGCGGGGTCCAGGGAGCGACCGATCTTGCCCCCGGGCTTGTCGGGGTAGTAGTCCGGGTACTCCATGCTCGCCACGAACCGGACGCCCTGCTGCATCAGGAAGGAGATCATCTCCGGCCCGTTGCGCAGGAAGGCGATCTTGCGCTCCCGGGTGCTGGCCGGCCCCACGTCGCCGATGACCGTCTCCATGTAGGTGAGGGCCTCCTCGAAGCTGTCCTGGAGGCCCGCGGCCCTGGAGACGGGATTGTTGGGGATCCAGATCCCGCCGCCGGAGAGCGACGACGAGCCGCCCCAGACGCTTCCCTTCTCGACGATGAGCACCTTGAGCCCGTGTCGGGCGGCGACGATGGCGCCCGTGATGCCGCCGGCCCCGCTGCCTACCACGACCAGGTCGACGTGATGCTCCTGCTGTTGCACGACGGCTTTGACTCCCCTCCCGACCCATCCAGCGGCACCGGCGGGTGGATCCACGCCGGGTGGCCTCAGCAGATTCCTTCATTCAGGCCGCCGGCCGATCCTCCGAAATTCCATCTTCCCACGACGGTGCCCACCGGGGTCGAGTCGGGGCACACCGCCGCGGGCTGCCCCAGGGCGGTCCGCTCCTCGTCCAGCCGGCGGTGCCCCACACGGGACCTTCCACCCGGACACTTGCCTCTGCCGGGCCATGGCGGACGTGCCAATACTAGTCATAGCCAGTCTCTACAACTACCTGCTATCCGACTCCGGGCGGCCCGGGCTACCGGTCCGCCGAGCAGGCCAGGAGAAGGAGGAAGACCGGTGGAGACCGCAGCTGTGAGCCCGCAGACGGCGGCCGAGGAGGTGGCCCTGCCCCGCATCGGCGAGCCGGCGCCGCCGTTCGAGGCCAGGACCACCCAGGGTGTGCTGAAGTTGAGCGACCTCAAGGGCAAGTGGGTGGTGCTCTTCTCTCACCCGGCCGACTTCACGCCCGTCTGCACCACCGAGTTCATCGCCTTCGCCCGCCGGGCTGACGAGTTCGCCCGGCGCAACGTGCAGCTGGTGGGTCTCAGCGTCGACAGCGTCTACTCGCACGTGGCCTGGCTGCGCAGCATCGAGGAGCGCTTCGGCGTGCGGGTGCCCTTCCCGGTCATTGCCGACCTGGACATGGCCGTCGCCCGCCGCTACGGCATGATCCACCCCCGGGAGGGCACGACGGCCGCGGTGCGGGCCCTCTTCATCATCGACGACCGGCAGATCGTGCGGGCTATCCTGTACTACCCCATGTCGACGGGGCGCAACATCGACGAGGTGCTGCGGGTCATCGACTCGCTGCAGACGGTGGACCGGGAGAAGGTGGCCACCCCCGCCGACTGGAAGCCGGGCGAGCCGGTGGTGCTCCCCGCGCCCCAGACGCAGGCCGAGGCCCAGGCGCGCCTGGAGCAGGCCGCCAGGGCCGGCTACGACTGCAAGGACTGGTACCTGTGCCTGAGGGCGCTCTGACGCCCTCAGGGGACGGCCGGGCGCGACCGGCACGGGCGGGGCCTGCGGCGCCCCGCCCGCCCCGGAGCCAGCCCGACCGGACTCACGGGCCCGTCGCCACCAGCACGTTGCCGAACTCGGCCCGCACTTCCACCCGGTAGCGGCCCTGGCCGGTCAAGGCCGTCCACCGCTGGGTGGACCCCTCGCTGAACTGGGTGCCCGCCTCCCGCAGCGGCTGTCCGCGGGAGCTGACGCTGCCGAAGCGGGCCTCCACGTCGAAGCGGTGGTCCAGGGGCGGCGCCAGCCGGATGGTGGCATTGCCGTAGCGGATGCGGACGTCGGCGGCGCGCCGCAGGGATTCGATGTTCACATCGCCAAAGGCGGCCTGCACGGCCACGTTGCCGGCCACGTCCCGGATGTCGTGGCGGCCGAAGTCGCCTCGCACCTGCAGAGAGCCTGCGATGCCCCGCGCTTCCAGCGCGCCGTAGCCCGTCTCCACCTCCCAGTCGCCCTGCACCTGCTCCAGGGCCGTGCGGCCGAAGCGGTTGGCCACCTTCGACGGGCCGCCCACCCCCCGCAGCTCGACGGTGCCGTAGGCGTTGGCGACGTCTACCCGGGCTCCCTCGGGCACGGCGCCGTCGATGTCCACCTGCACCCGGCGCACGGCTGCCGGTGCGGCCGGCCGCGCCGTGGACAGGACGAGCCGGTCACCCGCCGGATCCGACTCCAGACCGACCTGCACCTGGGCCAGGTAAGCCTCGGCCGCCTCGGCCGTTCGGGCGTATACCGTCACCCGGTAGCGCAGGGAGGCCACCGGCTCTCCGGTCCCCTGGATGCGGACGCTGCCCACCTCGTTGCGCACCACCAGCGTTCGTCCGCCTGTGAGGGGTGCGCTCAGGGTACCCTCCCGGGTGGCCGAGGGCAGACTCTCGAGGTCCTCCAGGGGCTCCAGCGGCCAGGGCCCCAGCTCGCCGCGGATGGTCACCAGGCCCCGGTATCCCCAGTCGGGCGGCAGGGGGTCGGCGAAGACCGCCACCCCCAGCAGCCCTGCCAGCACCCATGCCCCGACGCGGCGCGGATTCATGGCGAGCTCACGCCACCTCCAGCACTTCCTGCACCAG
>DATCKV010000080.1:0-5650 GCA_036564285.1 Limnochordales bacterium | reverse complement strand
GAGGTGGAGCCCGACGAGAAGCTGATGCGCTCCATCGAGGAGCAGATCGGGGTCTCCGAGAGCGCCAAGAAAGCCTTTCGGGAGGAGGTCCTGATCCGCATCTCCGCCTACGCCCGGCGGGGCAAGACCTTCGACTACCGCTCCCACGAGCGCCTGCGGGAAGCCATCGAGAAGAAGCTCTTCGCGGACATGAAGGACGTGGTGAAGGTCACCACCAGCACCAAGACGCCCGATCCGGAGCAGCTGAAAAAGCTCAACGAGGTGGTGCGCCGCCTCATCGATGAGCACGGCTACTGCGAGATCTGCGCCAACGAGCTGGTGCGCTACGCAGGCAGCCTCCCGACGAGAAGCTGATGCGCTCCATCGAGGAGCAGATCGGCGTCTCCGAGAACGCCAAGAAGGCCTTCCGGGAGGAGATCCTGATCCGCATCTCCACCTACGCCCGGAGGGGCAAGACCTTCGACTACCGCTCCCACGAGCGTCTGCGGGAGGCCATCGAGAAGAAGCTCTTCGCGGACATGAAGGACGTGGTGCGCATCACCACCACCACCAAGACGCCCGACCCGGAGCAGATCAAGAAGCTCAACGAGGTGGTGCGCCGCCTGGTGGAGGAGCACGGCTACTGCGAGATCTGCGCCAACGAGCTGGTGCGCTACGCAGGCAGCCTCCTCAACCGCTGAGGAGCGCCCGCCGCGCGCCGAGGGGAGGGCCGGGGCCATGCGCGAACCGGGCTTCACCATCACCCGGGAGGACTGGTCCCTGCACCGCAAGGGGCACCTGGACCAGCTGCGCCACCAGCAGAAGGTGAAGGAGGCCATCCGCCGCAACCTGGCGGACCTGGTGGCCGAGGAGAGCATCATCCTCTCCGACGGCAAGAAGGTGGTGAAGGTGCCCATCCGCACCCTGGAGGAGTACCGCTTCCGCTTCGACCCCGGCAAGCAGCGCCACGTGGGCCAGGGCACCGGTGACGAGCGCCCCGGCGACGTCGTGGCCCGGGAGGGAGGCGGGGCTGCCCCCGGGCGGGGGCCCGGCGCGGGCGATCAGCCCGGGGTCGACTACTACGAGGCCGAGCTGACCGTCGACGAGCTGGCGGAGATGATCTTCGAGGACCTGGGCCTGCCCAACCTGCAGCAGAAGCGCAAGCCGGAGCTGGTCTCCACGGGCCACGAGTTCAACGACGTCCGGCGGCACGGCGCCATGGCCAACCTCGACAAGCGGCGCACTTTGCTGGAGGCCTTCCGCCGCAACGCGCTGCGGGGACAGCCCGGCTTCCACCCCATCGCGCCCGAGGACCTGCGTTTCAAGACGTGGGATGAGGCCCTGGAGATGCAGGCAGCGGCGGTGGTGCTGGCCATGATGGATACCTCGGGCTCCATGGGCACGTTCGAGAAGTACATCGCGCGCAGCTTCTACTTCTGGATGGTGCGGTTCCTGCGCACCCGCTACCGCCAGGTGCAGATCGCCTTCATTGCCCACGACACCAAAGCCCGGGAGGTGACGGAGCAGGAGTTCTTCACCAAGGGCGAGAGCGGCGGCACCAAGTGCTCCTCGGCATACGAACTGGCCCTGTCCCTCATCGACACCCGGTATCCCCCTGACCAGTACAACATCTACGCCTTCCATTTCTCCGACGGCGACAACTTCCCGTCGGACAACGCCCGATGCGTCAAGCTGGTGCAGGAGCTCCTGGAGCGCTGCTCGGCCGTGGGCTACGGCGAGATCGTGAGCAGCCGCTACGCCACCGACAGCACCCTCATGTCCGTGTACAGCCGGATCACGGACCCCCGCTTCGTGCGGGTCACCATCCGGGACAAGGCGGACGTCTACCCGGCCCTGCGGGCCTTCTTCAAGCGGCAGGCCCCGGATCTGGCGCCGGCCGCCGTGTCGTAGGCGGGGCCGCCGCGCGGAGGTGAGCGCCGGTGACCGAGCGGGAGCTGCTGGAGCTGGAGCGGTGGACCCAGCGCCTGGTGCGCCGCGCCCGGGCGGAGGGGCTGGACTTCTACGAGATGCGCTTCGAGGTGGTGCCCGCGGACGTCCTTTACTCCGTGGGCGCCTACGGCATGCCGACCCGGTTCTCCCACTGGAGCTTCGGCAAGGCGTTCCACCGCTTGAAGACGGAGTACGACTACAACCTGAGCCGCATCTACGAGCTGGTGGTCAACTCGGACCCCTGCTACGCCTTCCTGCTGGACGGCAACACCCTGGCCCAGAACAAGCTGGTGGTGGCCCACGTCCTGGCTCACAGCGACTTCTTCAAGAACAACTGGCGATTCGCGGGCACCTCCCGGTTCATGATGGACAACATGGCCGCCCACGCCGAGCGCATCGCGCGCTATGAGTTCAAGTACGGCAAGGAGGCCGTGGAGCAGCTGCTGGACGCGGCCCTGGCCCTGGCCGAGCAGGTGGACCCTCACCCGGTGGGGCCGCCTTCGGAGCCCTCCCAGGACGAGGAGGGGGCGCAGGCGCCGGCGCCCGCCCGGCCGAGCACGCCGTACGACGATCTGTGGGAGCTGGACCGGTTCCTGCCGGGCAGCGGGCCGGGCGGCGGCTCCGGTGCGCCGGAGGCGTCCCCCTCCCGCGCCGCGGGGGCCGCCACGCGCCCGGGCCGGCCGGTGGGATTCGTGCCGCCGGCCCGCGGCGTCCCCGGGCGCGCCGGCGAGCGGGCCGAGGAGCGCCCCGCCTCTTCCGGGAGGGCCCGGCGGCTGCCCCGTCGTCCGGAGAAGGACCTCCTGCGCTTCATCCTGCAGCACTCCCCCTACCTGGAGGCCTGGCAGCGGGACGTGCTGGCCATGGTGCGGGAGGAGGCCCTCTACTTCTGGCCTCAGATCGAGACCAAGCTGATGAACGAGGGCTGGGCCACCTACTGGCACCTCCGGCTCATGCGCGGCGAAGACCTGCCCGAGGCGGAGGCCCTGGAGTTCGCCCGCATGCACGCGGGCGTGGTGCAGCCCCACCGGCTCCAGATCAACCCCTACCTGCTGGGCTGGAAGATCTTCGAGAGCATCGAGCAGCGCTGGGAGCGGCCGGACGAGGAGGACCGCCGCCGCCTGGGCCTTCCGGGAGGCCAGGGGCGCGAGAAGATCTTCGAGGTGCGCCAGCTGGAGACCGACGTGAGCTTCGTCCGCAACTACCTGACCCGGCAGCTGGTGGAGGACCTCCACCTCTTCACCTTCGTGCGCCGCGGCGACGAGTGGCAGGTGGAGAGCACCGGGTGGGAGCAGGTGCGCGACGCGCTGGCGGCGCGCCTGACCAACGGCGGCATCCCCGTCATCGTGGTGGAGGACGGCGACTACCGGGGCAGCGGGGAGCTGCTCCTGCGCCACCAGTACGATGGCCAGGAGCTGGACCTGCACCACCTGGAGAAGGTGCTGCCGTACGTCTTCCAGCTGTGGGGAAGGCCGGTGCACCTGCTGACGGTGGTGGAGGGCAAGGAGACCCTCTTCAGCTACGACGGCGAGCACCACCAGCGCACCCTGGAGTGACGGGCGGCGCGCCCGCCCCGCCCGGCGCGGCCCCTCACGAACCCGGAGGGCCCTCCTGCTCGCCCATCTGGGCCTCCAGCTCCGACAGCTGGCGGCTCAAGGTCTGGATCTCCTGGCGCGCCGTCTCCAGCACGAACTGCAGCCGGCGCCGCTCCTCCTGCGTGGACTGCTCCAGCAGGGGTCGGGCCGTGCGGTAGACGTCCAGGGCGAAGTCGATGCGCCGGCGCAGGGAGGCCACGGCCTCCTCCAGACGCTGGCGCCGGCTCTTCACCCCGTCGGAGGCCGCCTGCCGGTACCATTCGGGCTCGTGACCCCACGGGAAGTCGACCCGCACGTAGATCTCGTCGTCCCGGAGGGCCACCAGGTCCACGAAGGCGATGGGGTGGAGCACCATCTGGCCGTCGACGTGCCCTCGGAAGGGCACCCGGGGCCAGACCCGGGAGTCCAGGGAGAGCTGGACGGACACGGCCGCCCCCTCCAGATCCCGCACGAACTCCATCCGGTCCGCCGCGCCCGCCAGGAAGCCGAAGAGCACCAGAAGCGGCCCGTCGGGCCGCATCGCCATGGCGATGCGGCGCAGCGCCTCGAGCTTCGCCTGGCGGTCCACGTCCATCCCCCCTCGATGGCCCACCGGCTTATTTTACCCTGTCGCGAAGAGGAGACATGTCCCTTTGCCCGGCGGGGCCAGGCCGCTAAGCTTAGGGGCGATCCCACCCGAGAGGCGGGCGCGAGGAGGCGACAGGCGTGGCCAGAGGCTACCGGATCGAGCGGGACTCCATGGGCGAGATGCAGGTGCCCGAAGACGCCTACTACGGCGCGTCGACGCAGCGGGCCGTCCTCAACTTCCCCATCAGCAAGCTGCGCTTCGGCCGCGGCTTCATCCGGGCCCTGGGGCTCATCAAGCAGGCGGCCGCGGAGACCAACGAGCGCCTGGGGCTGCTGGAGCCCCGGCTGGCCCGGGCCATCGCGCAGGCGGCCGCGGAGGTGGCCGAGGGGCGCTTCGACGACCAGTTCGTGGTGGACATCTTTCAAACGGGCTCCGGCACCTCCACCAACATGAATGCCAACGAGGTCATCGCGACCCGGGCTGCCGAGATCCTGGGGCTGCCCCGGGGCTCCCGGGCCGTGCACCCCAACGACCACGTCAACATGTGCCAGTCCAGCAACGACGTCATCCCCGCCGCCATCCACGTCGCGGCGGTGCTGGCCATCACCCGGGAGCTCCTGCCCGCGCTGCGGAGCCTGGAGGCGGGGCTGGAGGCCAAGGCCCGGGAGTTCTGGCCCATCATCAAGATCGGGCGCACCCACCTGCAGGACGCGACGCCCATCCGGTTGGGCCAGGAGTTCAGCGGCTACGCCAGCCAGGTGCGCCACAGCATCCGGCGCATCGAGGCGGCCCTGGAGGACCTGCGGGAGCTCCCCCTGGGCGGCACCGCCGTCGGCACCGGCATCAACGCCCACCCCGAGTTCGCGCCCCGGGTCATCGCCCGCCTCAGCGAGCTGACCGGCGAGCGCTTCGTGGAGGCCGAGAACCACTTCGAAGCCCAGGCCGCCAAGGACGCGGTGGTGCAGGCCAGCGGCGCGCTGCGCACCGCCGCGGTGGCCCTGATGAAGATCGCCAACGACATCCGGTGGCTGGGCTCCGGCCCCCGCTGCGGCATCGGGGAGCTCCTCATCCCGCCCACCCAGCCCGGCTCCTCCATCATGCCCGGCAAGGTCAACCCCGTCATCGCCGAGTCGCTGATGATGGTCTGCGCCCAGGTGATGGGCAACGACACCACGGTCATGATCTGCGGCCAGCACGGCAACTTCGAACTCAACGTGATGATGCCGGTCATGGCCCACAACCTTCTGGAGTCCATCGAGATCCTGGCCCGGGGCGCCGCCAACTTCCAGGAGAAGCTGGTGGCGGGGCTGGCCGCGGACCGGGAGCGCTGCGAGAGCCTGGTGGAGCAGAGCCTGGCCATGGTGACGGCCCTGGCGCCGCGTATCGGCTACGACCGGGCCGCCCAGCTGGCCAAGCAGGCGTACGACAGCCGCCGCACCATCCGGGAGGTGGCGCTGGAGGCGGGCGTGCTGCCTCCCGACGAGCTGGCGGCCCTGCTGGACCCCGAGAGCCAGACCCGGCCGGGGCTGGGGGCGGCCAGCGCCGGAGGGTGACGGGCCGG
>DATCKV010000079.1:0-5911 GCA_036564285.1 Limnochordales bacterium | reverse complement strand
TCCTGGCCCTCAACGTGGAGGAGGGCACCATGGGCGTGGCCGGCACGGTGCACAGCCTGGAGTACGCGCAGGAATCGCCGGCCCGGAGGGCCCGGGGCTTCCTGGGGCGCCTGGTGCGGTGAGGCCGCCGCCGGCACACCCTCCCCGCGCGCCCCATACCCTGGGGGCATCCTGGGGATAGGGGTTGGGCCGGCGATGATGCTCTCCCTGGCCAGCCAGCTGGCCGCGGCCGGGCGCGTCGCCCTGGCGGGCGCCGCCCTGGCCCTTCTGTGGGACCTCTATGCCGCCCTCCGGGGGCTGCTGGGGCTGCGCCGCTTCGGCGCGCTCCTGGTCTCGGACCTGCTCTTCGTCAGCCTGCTGGGGCCGGTGGCCTTCGTACTCCTGCTGGCGGCCGACGGCGCCCCGCTGCGCTCCGGCGCGCTGGTCGGCCTGGCCGCCGGCGTGGCCGGCTACCGCCTCACCCTGAGCCCGTACGTGGTGCGCCTGGTCTGGTCCGCGGGTGCCAGCCTCGGCACCCTGGCCCGCACGGCCGCCGGCACCTGGTGGTGGCTCCTGCGCCGCAGCCGCCCCTGGGGCGTGCCGTGAGGGGCCCCTCCCGGCCGGCAGGGAGCAGGGCCGGCGCGGTCGAAGCACGTTCTCACCCCGGGCGTACCGGCCGCTGCGTCCGGGCCTCACGGACAAGGGGGGCCTGGGGCTTGGTCATCCACTGGCGAGGCCGGCGGTACCGCGTCACGCCCGTGGCCATCCGGCGGGTGGTGGCGCTGCTGCTGGTGGGCGCCCTGCTCTCCTTCCTGGGGGTCTTCTGGAAGGCCCTGCGCATCCACCAGGAGGTGCGCGCGCTGGAAGCAGCGCTGGAGGCCCAGCGCCGGGCCAACGCCGAGATGGAGAAGGCGCTCCAAGAGGCCTCCACGCCGGAGGCAGTCGAGTCGCGCGCCCGCGCGACCCTGGGCCTGGTGAAGCCGGGCGAAGAGGTGGTGGAGCCCGCCCTCCCCGTTTCGCCCGACGATCCGTACCGGGTGCCCCGCCGGTGAGGCGGCCTCGGCCGGCGGCGGGCAAACCGGGGGCGGGCCGGGCTCACTGCTCCATCTGCTTGGCCAGGAAGCCGGCAGCCGTCTCCGCCAGCTTCAGCTCCAGCTCGCCCACCTTCTTGTCGGGCTCCCGGGTGCCCAGGATCACCGCGCCGATGGGGTCGCCCTCCGCGACGATGGGGGCGACCACCATGGAGGTGAAGTCCCACCGCTCCTCCTCTTCGCCCTCGGGCGTGGTGCGGGTCTCGCCCGGGCGGGGGAAGAGGACGGGCTTGCGCCCCTCCATCACCCGCTCCACCGCGGGGATGACGGGCTTGTCCATCCACTGCTTCTTGGGGGCGCCGGCCACGGCCACGACGGCATCCCGGTCGGTGATGATGGCCACGTGGCCGGTGGTCTCGTAGAGGGAGTCCGCGTACTCCTGGGCGAACTCGCCCAGCTCGCCGATGGGCGAGTACTTCTTCAGGATGACCTCGCCCTCTCGGTCCACGAAGATCTCCAGGGGGTCTCCCTCGCGGATGCGCAGGGTGCGGCGGATCTCCTTGGGAATGACGACGCGTCCGAGGTCGTCGATGCGCCGGACGATCCCCGTTGCCTTCACTTAGCACCCCTCCACGCCGGGCCGCTGCGGACCGGCCGCAGGGCCCGATCCCGGCATGCTCGATGACCCGAGGGCCTTACCTCGACTTTCTTGCCCTGCTCGGCCGTAGTATACGGCGGCGACTTTTCGCCTATACGGGCGAAGCGAGGCGCCTTCGGCCTCTGATCACGCCGCAGGACGCTACTGGCTCGCTCGGACGCCGGCTACCTCCTGCCGGGCGCCCGGCGCGCCCGGCCACCCCGCCCGCAGGCGCTCCAGCAGCTCCCGCAGCTGCCCCAGCAGCTGGCCGTCATCCAACCCCATTCGACGCAGCCACACGATATCGGTCCGTCCCGGCCGGTAGATGACCCGACCCCGCATCTCGGCGGCGGCCCGGGCCAGCACGTCGGCCGGCAGCTGCAGGCCGGGCCAGGCCTTGACGGCCACCAGGTCCCGTTCGGCGGCCACGGAGCCGACCCCCGCCTCCTGGGCCAGGAGCTTGAGCCTGGCCACCTCCAGCAGGTTGCGCACCGCGGCCGGCAGGGGGCCGAAGCGGTCCTCCATCTCGGCTGCCAGGGCGTCCAGCTCCTCTCCGGAGGTGGCGCCCGCGATGCGCCGGTACAGCTCCACCTTCTGCCCCGAGTCGGGCACGTAGGCGTCGGGCAGGTAGGCGTCCACGGGCAGGTCCAGGCTCGGCTCCGGCGGGCGCTGGACCGGCTGGCCCTTCACCTCGTTGACCGCCTCCTCCAGGAGCCGGCAGTAGAGCTGGAAACCCACGGCCGCGATGTGTCCGTGCTGCTCCGGCCCCAGCAGGTTGCCGGCGCCCCGGATCTCCAGATCCCGCAGCGCGATCTTGAATCCCGAGCCCAGCTCCGTGAACTCCTTGATGGCCTGCAGGCGCCGCTCCGCGTCCTCGGTCAGCACCTTCTCCCGGCGGTAGGTGAAGTACGCGTACGCGACCCGGTTGCTGCGCCCCACCCTCCCCCGCAGCTGGTACAGCTGCGCCAGCCCGAAGCGGTCGGCGTCGTAGACGATGAGGGTGTTGACGTTGCCGATGTCCATGCCCGCCTCGATGATGGTGGTGCAGACCAGCACGTCGTGCTCGCGGTTCAAGAACTCCAGCATGACCCGCTCCAGGTGCTCCTCGTCCATCTGGCCGTGGGCCACCGCGATGCGGGCCTCGGGCACCAGCTGGCGCAGGTGGGCCGCCATGCGGTCGATGCTCTGGACCCGGTTGTAGACGAAGTAGACCTGGCCGCCCCGCCCCAGCTCCCGGACGATGGCGTCCCGGATCAGGTCGTCCTGGTACTCCACCACATAGGTTCGCACAGGGTAGCGCCCTTCTGGGGGCGTCTCGATGACGCTCATGTCCCGCAGCCCCGAGAGGGCCATGTGCAGCGTGCGGGGGATGGGGGTGGCCGTCATAGTCAGCACGTCCACCGTGCGCCGCAGCTCCTTGAGCCGCTCCTTCTGGGCCACGCCGAAGCGCTGCTCCTCGTCCACCACCACCAGCCCCAGGTTCTTGAACTGCACGTCCTTGGAGAGGAGGCGGTGGGTGCCGATGACGATGTCCACCGTGCCGTTGCGCAGCCCCTCCAGGACCCGGGCCTGCTCGGCCGGCGTCTGGAAGCGGGAAAGCATCTCGATGCGGATGGGGTAGCGGGCCATGCGTTCGGTGAAGGTGCGGTGGTGCTGCTGGGCCAGGATGGTGGTGGGCACCAGCACGGCCACCTGCCGGCCGTCGGAGACCGCCTTGAAGGCGGCCCGCATGGCCACCTCCGTCTTGCCGTAGCCCACGTCGCCCACCAGCAGGCGGTCCATGGGCCGCGGCCGCTCCATGTCGGCCTTGACCTCCTCGGTGGCGCGCAGCTGGTCAGGCGTCTCCTCGTAGGGGAACGACTCTTCGAACTCCCGCTGCCACGGCGTGTCGGGGCCGAAGGCGTGGCCCGGCTGGGCCTGACGCTCGGCGTAGAGGCGCAGCAGCGACTCGGCCATCTCCCGCACCGACTCGCGCACCCGCTTCTTGACCCGGGCCCACTCCACGCCGCCCAGCTTGTTGAGCTTGGGCGGGGAGTCGTCGCTGCCGATGTAGCGCTGCAGCAGGTGCACCTGGTCCGTGGGGACGTAGAGGCGGTCCTCACCGGCGTACTGCACCACCAGGTAGTCCCGGCGGACGCCTCCCACCTCCATGGTCTGCAGGCCCCGGTAGCGCCCGATGCCGTGGTTGACGTGC
Organism: Limnochordales bacterium; assembly: GCA_036564285.1. GTDB lineage: Bacteria > Bacillota > Limnochordia > Limnochordales > Geochordaceae > Geochorda. The sequence continues at coordinate 2,070 of DATCKV010000079.1, read as the reverse complement.
ACCACGTAGTCGCCCTCGCGCAGCTCCAGGTAGTCGCTGATGCGGGCGCCGGCCTCGGAAGCCTGGGCGGAGCGGGCGCGGCGCGGCCGCACCTGCTTGCCGAAGACCTCGGCATCGGTCAGCACCAGCAGCCGCAGGTCCTCCCACTCGAAGCCCGAGGTGAGCCGCGCCGGCACCACCACCACGTTGCCAGGCTTCAGCTGGCCGTCCAGCCTCTCTGCCAGCACGGCCAGCACCGACTCGCCGAGGAGGGCCTCCCGGGCCCGGCGCGCCCGAGCCTCGGTCTGCAGCGCGAGAAGCACCCGGAAGTGCTGCTTCTGGCGGGCCTTGAGCTCGTCCGCCAGGAGCTGCCAGTTGCCGTGGAAGGGGTCCGCCGAGCGGCCCGTCACCTGGAAGACCCGGTCCGGCTCGGCCTCCTCCAGGCGGCGGGGCAGAAGGGAGAGCTGCACTTGCGGGTGGCGACGGCTGGCCTGGAGCAGGTCCTCCCACCAGCCGAAGCAGCCGGCCTCCTCGGGCAGCACCCGCCCGCGCTCCAGCAGCCCGTCGAAGAGCCCGGCCCACTCGGTCCAGGCCGTCTCCAGGCGTTCCTTGAGACGGGCCGGCTCGTCCAGCACCACCAGGCCCGCCTGCATGTACTCGGGCAGGAGCGGCAGGCTGGGGTAGAAGAGCGGGCGGTACTGGTCGGCCCCGTCGCAGTAGCCGCTCTGGGCCAGCCGCTCCAGGTGGGAGGCGATGCGCTCCTCCAGGCGCCGGGCCTCCTGGCGGCGCCCCGAGGCCCGCAGCCGCTGGGCCTGCCGGCGGCCGGCGGCCTCGATGGCCTCCAGCCCCCGCAGGAGCGCCTCCTCCGTCAGCAGCAGCTCCCTGGCCGGCGCGAGCACCGCCTCCTGCAGCTGGCCGAAGGAGCGCTGGCTCTCCACGTCCAGCACCCGGATGGACTCGATCTCGTCCCCGAACCACTCGATGCGCAGGGCCTGCTCGCGGTCGGGCGGGAAGAGGTCCAGGATGTCGCCCCGCACGCTCATCTGCCCCGGAGCCTCCACCTTGGCCCGCCGCTCGTACCCGGCCCCCGAGAGGAGTCGGGCCACCTCCTGCATGTCGACGCGCTGGCCCACGGCGATCCGGCGGACGAAGGCCCGCAGCACCTCGGGCGGCACCAGGCGCTCCGTAGCCGCGGCCACCTCCGCCACCACCACCGAGGCCGGCCGCCCCGCCCCTGCCAGGCGCATGAGGGCGTCGACGCGCCGGCCCAGCAGCTCGACGGAGGGCGTCACCTCCTCGTGGGGCTGGGTCTCCAGCGACGGGAAGTAGCCCGTCGCCGCCTCCCCCACCAGCTGCTGGAGGTCCTCGTACCACCGCTCGGCGGCCTGGCGGGTGGCGGTCAGGATGAGGATGGGCAGGGGGCCGGCGGGCCCTTCGGCCAGCTCGGCGAAGAGCCCCGCCACCAGGGCGCTCTTCTGGGAGCCCTCCGCGCCCACCACCAGGGAGGTCGAGGGCCCGGCCTGGGCGCTTCGGGCCAGCTCCCTGACGGTGTCGAGGCCCCGTACCAGTTGGACGAGTCCTGCCAGCAGCATGCGGTCACCCCTCGACGCGCTCCGAGCCGGCCGCTCCCCCACCCCGGGGTGCGGCCGGCGTGACGGCCGATTCGAGATGGAAGCCGCCGGCCCGCAAGGCCGCCGGCCCCCACCGCCTCAGGGCGCGGCGGGGCGGTCGCCGCCCTGCGCCGCGCGGGCGTTGTAGCGGTTCATAGCGGCCTCCGTGCCCAGCCGCCCCCACACCTCCGCAGCCTCGGCGGCCAGCCGGATCCCCTCGGCCAGTCGGTCGGCCTCGTCGGGAGGGGGCACCTCCAGCACCCAGTCGGCGCCGGAGACCCCGGGCGGCGGCTCGCCGATGCCGATGCGCACCCGGGCGATCTCCTGGGTGCCCAGGTGGTCGATGATGGACTGCATGCCCCGGTGCGCGCCGCTGGAGCCCCGGCCCCGCACCCGTATGCGGCCGGGCGGGAGCGCCATGTCGTCGTAGATGACCAGGATCTCATCCAGGGCGATGCCGAAGCGCTGCACCAGGCACGCG
>DATCKV010000078.1:0-4573 GCA_036564285.1 Limnochordales bacterium | reverse complement strand
GCCGTGTCGATGGAGTTGACGTCGATGGACAGCTCCACCGAGGCCTCCTCGGGCCGGTCCGGGCTTCCGATCAGCCTGCCGTCCATCTTGCGGAAGCGGCCCCGCACCGTGGCGATCATCATGTGGCGTACGGAGAAGTCCGCCTGGCTGTGGGCAGGGTCCAGGACCCACACCTCGGTGCCGGTGGCGGTGGCAGACGTGGAGACGCTCTCGGACACGCCGCAAACCTCCCTTACTCGTGGGCGGATTGGGCCTCTCCGGCTTGCCGGGCCGGTCAGCCGCCGCCGGGCGGGCCGGGCTCCGGAAGGCCCTCCACGGCCCCGGGGGCGTACCGCCGCACCACCTCCCACCGCAGCCGGTAGAAGCGGTGCGCGCCCTCCCGCCGCACCTCGATGAGATCGCAGTCCTGCAGGATCCGGGTGTGGTGGGAGAGGGTCGGCCGCGACAGCCCCAGCGCCTGCGCGAGCTCCGCGCACCCCATCTCGGTGCGGCCCGCCAGGAGGCGGACCATGCGGAGCCGGGTCTCGTCCCCCAGGGCCCGGTAGAGACGGGCAGCCTGCCGGGCCACGGGATCCGGCTGCGTCACCGGACCAGCCCTTTCGACGTTTCGACAAGCATCGAAGCCCCACCGATTACGATTACCGGGTGTGCCCACCCGTGTCAAGAGCGCCGTGCGACCCCTTCCCCCGACGTCGCCGGCCCTCGGGTGCAGGGGCTGGCGGGCAGGGGAGCGCCCGGCCTCGTCGAACGGTGGGCCGGTGGCAGGCCGGCACCTCACGACCGGGCAGTGGGTGGGAGGATGCACGGACCCGGAGGCGGGCTGGAGGGAAAGGTCGCGGTGGTGACGGGCGCTGCCCGAGGGATCGGGCGGGCCGTCGCGCTGGCTCTGGCCCGCCGGGGCGCGAGCGCCGTGGTGGTGCTCGACGTGCGGGAGCAAGAGGGCGAGGAGACGGCGCGCCTGGTGCAGGAGGCCGGCGCGCCGGCAGGTACGCGGGCGTTCTTCAGGGCGGTGGACGTCAGCGCGCCCCGGCAGGTGGAAGAGGCGGCCCGCTGGATGGAGTCGGCCCTTGGGCGCTGCGACGTGCTGGTCAACAACGCCGGCATCAGCGGCCGGCCCATCGGCGACGGGCCGGTGCACCGCTGCACGCTGGAGGCCTGGGAGCGGGTCATCGCCGTCAACCTGACGGGGGTCTTCCTGGTCAGCAGGTACTTCGTGCCCCTGCTGATGCGGTCAGGCGGCGGCGCCGTCATCAACGTGGCCTCCGACGAGGCCCTGGTGGGGGCGCCGCCGCCCACCGACACCCATGCCTACGCCGCCAGCAAGGGCGGGGTGGTGGCGCTGACCCGGGCCATGGCGGTGAGCCTCGCCCCCCACCGGATCCGAGTCAATGCCGTCGCGCCCGGGTGGGTCGCCACGCCGATGACCGCCGACCTGCTGGCCGACCCCGCGGAGGCGGAGCGCATCGCCCGGGCCTGCCCCATGGGGCGGGTCGCCGTGCCCGACGAGATCGCGTCGGTGGTGGCGTTCCTGGCGTCGGACGAGGCGTCCTTCATCACCGGCGCGATCGTGCCCGTCGAAGGCGGCTCGACGGCCTGGTGAGGGCGGCGGTCAGGGGGCGTGGGGGATGACGCAGATGAACCGCAGCACGCCCTTGCCCGTGTTGCGCATCCGGTGGGGCCGCTCCGGCGGCACGTAGATGACGGTCCCCGGCCCCACGGGCGTCTCCGAGGCCTCGTCGCCCGCGGTGCCCTCCCCCTCCAGGACGTACATCTCCTGCTCGTACCAGTGGTGGTGCAGGGGGATCTCCCCGCCCGGCTCCACCTCGAAGATCCGCATGGCGTAGCGGGGCGCGCCGTTGGCCTTGCCGATGACCCACCGCAGCCGGACACCCCGGCCCGTGGGCGCCGGTTCCATGGGGACCGTCGACTCGTGGAAGACCTGGATCGGGTCGGGCACCGGCATCCCCTCCCTCGCTTCAGCGGTGGATTCGGGGCCGAGCAGAGACCTCCTGCCGCGCACGCGCCGCCGGGACGGGCCGAAGCCCGTCCCGGCGGGGGAGGGATCCGGTGGGGTGGGGTGGCGAGCGGGGGTAAGCCGGCTCAGAGCTGCGTCTCTCCACCACCCCGGGGCGACGACGTGTGCGGGGTCGGCGACGGCGTCGGGCAGAGGACCACGGCCTGCGGCGGCGGGGTGGGCGGGCACGGGGGCTGGCTCTGCGTGCAGACCCGGGGTACGCACAGTTCGGCCGGCACGCAGATCTTGATGGGCGCCTTGGACTCGAACTGCAGGCAGATGGTCTCCTCGCAGCAGACCGTGCGGCCGTCCTGCGAGATCTGGCAGGGGCCGCACTCGCCGGTCACCTCCACCTGCTTGGTGGTGCCGGGCGGCGCGTACAGGCTCGTGGTGTGGAACGACGTGGCGTTGACCGTGAAGGTGCAGAGCACCACGCCGCCGTCCCGGATGGTGATCTGCTTCGACTTGTCGACCCGGGCGGTCACCGTGTGGATGTTGTCGGGGCCCGGCGTCTGGGCCACGATGCTGGCCGTCAGGCTGACGATCTGGCAGGTGGCGGTCGCCGTGGCCGGCACCGGCGGGTTGCAGGCCGCCGGGATCGCGAAGCAGTCGGTCTCCGACAATGAGTAACTTTTAGGTGGGCTGGTGTCAGCACCCGGTAGGGGCGCCACATCCCTCCAGCCGAGGCTGGAGGGATGTGGAAAGGCGTAGCGAAAAGACCCCGCCTTGAGAACACCGTCAGGGAAGGCGGGGTCTTCGTGGAGCTTGGCTTCATTTTACCCGGCGAGATCCGGTCCTTCAAGCAACTGGAGCAGTTCCTGCTGCAGGCCGTCTTGGCCATGGTGAGGGATCTGGTCGAAGCGGCGGTGCGGAAGCTGGACGGGACCCTGCCGCCGCCGGGCGGTGGGTGGGAGTCGGTGGGGTACAAGACCCGGCGGATCACGGGGCTTCTGGGCGTGGAGTATCGGCTGCAGCGGCGCATGTACCGCCGACGTCGGCCGGACGGGACGTGGGAGGAGTGCTGCCCCCTGGACGAGCGGCTGGGGCTGGCGGCCCGGGAACGCTTCAGCCCGGGGGTCCGGGAGTGGGCCGTGGAGCTGGCGACCCGCCATCCGTTTCGGGTGGCGGCGGCGATTCTGGCGGAAAGCGGGACGCCCGTGAGCCACCAGAGCATCCACCGCTGGGTCCAGGAGGCCGGGGCGGCCCGGGAGGCCGAGCAGCGCCAGGCCGTCGAGGCGATCGAGCGGACGGGGGAGGTGCCGGCCGGGGAGGGGCGGGGGGCGGCGGCGGTGATCTGCGAGGTCGACGGGATGTGGGTGGCGCTGCAACGGGAAGCCCAGCGGCGCTGGGAGTTCAAGCTGGGGGTCTTGCACGAGGGCTGGGAGGTGGAAAGCCCCGCGGGCCGGCGCTATCGGCTGAAAGGGAAGCTGGCGTGGGGCGGGGATCTGGAGACCGAGGCGTTTTGGGCCCGGGGGTTTTGGCGGTTTGCGGCGCGCTACGATCCGAACCGGGTGGGGCGGCGGGTAGGTAACAGCGACGGGGCGGCATGGGCCAAAGAGGGGCGGGCGTGGCTGGGCATCGAGGAGTGGCATCTGGATCCGTTTCACCGCAATGCGGCGTTGGAGCGGGCATTGGGGTGGAACACGCGTCGGCTGAGGCGGGCCCAGCAGGCGGCTCGGCGGGGGGATTGGGCAACGCTGGTGAGGCTGTTCGCCGAGGCCCAGGCCGACCCTGACTGCCCGGTGAGCGCGGCGGAGCTGCAGGCTGTCCGGGCCTATCTGGAGGCCAACCGGGACGGGCTGGATGACTGGCGGCAGCGCCGCGGGCCGTTGCCGGAACCGGCCCGGGGGCTGGGGGCAACGGAGCCATCGGTACGCCACGTGTTGGCGGACCGGCTCAAGGGCAAAGCGGCCTGGACGCGGCGGGGGGCACACCACATGGCCCAGCTGCGCTGCTTGCGCTACGAGGGGCAGTTGAAGGCGTGGCTGGCCCGGTGGACGGCCGGGAGCTGGCCGGAGCGCCCGGCGCAGCCGGTGCTGGTGCGGCTGGCGCGGAAGGTCCGTCGGGGCCTGCTCGAGACCGACCCGCAAGCGTGGCTTCGGGCGCATGTCCCGATGCTGAGCCACCCCGACGCCCGCCAGACGGCCACGGGCCTGGCATTGCGCCGCTGCCTGGCCTGGGCGGCGCCGTGGGGGGCGAGGGTGTAGGCCAACGGCAGGCGGGGTCCAACAAAACCCCACCGGGGCTTGACACATACGGTCTCCGAGATGGGCTTGACGCACCAGTCGAAGACCTTCAGCGCCAGGATACAGGTCAGCTCCTTCTTCGGATGGGTGGCCAGGTCTCGTTCCATGGGTCGCCTCCTCCTCGGTGTCTGAGCGACATGGCGACGGCAGGATACGGGGCGGGACAGGCAGGGGGACGTCACCGGGGTACCAATCTTCTCCTAGTGAGGACCGGGGACCCGCGGGCTTACAATCGCCCCCAGGATTAGGACTTCCTGGGGGGTGAGCTGAGTTTGTCCAGCCGAACGGGTCTCGCCGCCTGGCTCCTGACGGG
>DATCKV010000077.1:0-5222 GCA_036564285.1 Limnochordales bacterium | reverse complement strand
GGGTGGTCCTTCCCCACCTTCGTCTTCGGGCTGCTCTTCCTCATGCTCTTCTACGGGTGGCTGGGGTGGTTCCCGCCGGGGCGGCTGTCGGTCTGGGCCACCCAGGTGGTGGTTTCCCCTGAGTTCCGCCAGGTGACGGGCCTGGTCACCGTCGACGCCCTCATCAACGGCCGGCTGGACGTCTTCGCGGATGCCATCCGCCACATGGTGGGGCCGGTGGTGACGCTGTCGTACCTGTACTGGGCCCAGCTGCAGCGCATCACCCGCTCCAGCATGCTGGACACCCTGCGCCAGGACTACGTGCGCACCGCCCGGGCCAAGGGGCTCGACGAGCGCACCGTCATCAGCCGGCACGCCCGCCGCAACGCGCTCATCCCCGTCTCCACCATCATCGCCCTCATGGTGCTGGGCCTGCTGGGGGGCGTCGTCATCACCGAGACCATCTTCGCCTACCCGGGCATCGGCCGGCTGCTGGCCTCGGCGGCGCTGCAGCTGGACCGGGCTACCGTGCTGGGAGTCACCCTCTTCTACGCCGTCATCCTGGTGGTGGTGATCCTGGCCATGGACATCAGCTACGCCCTCATCGACCCCCGGGTGCGGGTCGGCTGAGGCGGGGAGAAGCGGAGGCCGGCCATGGACTCGCTGCGCCGCTTCCTTCGAAACCCCCTGGCCGCCGCGGGGCTGGTAATCCTGGCGCTGTTCGCCTGCGTCGCCCTGCTGGCGCCCTACCTGGCGCCGCCCCGCAACCCGGCCGAGCCGTACCGGATCCCCCGCTCGGGCTTCGCGGTGGAACCCCGGCCGCCGTCGGCGCGCTTCCCCTTCGGCACCACCGAGGGGCAGTACGACCTCTTCTACGGGGTGGTCTGGGGCACCCGCACCGCCTTCGCGGTGGCCCTGGGCGTGGTGGGCGCCGCGCTGGCCGTGGGGCTGGCCGTGGGCACCGTGGCGGGCTACGCCGGCGGACGGCTGGACGAGGTGCTGATGCGCGTCGCCGACGTCGTGTCGGCCATCCCGTTCCTGGTGGCCGCGGTGGTGATGGTGGCCATCCTGGGCAAGGGTCTGGGCAACGTGGCCCTGGCTCTGATCCTCTTCTCGTGGCCGCCCTACGCCCGCCTCATCCGGGGCAGCGTGCTGCAGGTCAAGGGCATGGAGTTCGTGGAGGCCGCCCGGGCCATCGGCATGTCCCGGGCCCGCATCGTCCTGCGGCACATCCTGCCCAACGCCATCTACCCCGTGCTGGTGCAGGCCTCCCTGGAGATCGGCTCCGTGGTGGTGGTCTTCGCCTCCCTGAGCTTCCTGGGCCTGGGAGCCGAGCCCGGCTTCGCGGACTGGGGGCAGCTGGCCGCCTTCGCCCGCCCCTGGATCCTGGGCAAGCCGGGGCGCCCCTTCGCCTACTGGCACACCATCTTCTTCCCCGGCATGGCCATCCTGCTCTTCGTGCTGGGCTGGAACCTCCTGGGCGACGGCCTGCGGGACGCGATGGATCCCCGCCTGCGAGAGCAGCGGCGCTGACGCCGCCGCAGCCGGTCAGCGGCGGCCGGCCCGGGGGCGCTCCGGCGCCGGCGTCAGGGGAACCGTGGCCACCAGCAGCGCCTCCTGGGTGGCGCTGGGCGCGACCGCCACGAAGCCCCCCTCCTCCCCCAGGGCCTCGTAGCCGCCGGGCTGCCACAGCTCCGAGCGGGCCGTCACGATGGAGGACTGGCCCTCGAAGCGCAGCCCCAGCAGCTCCCCCACCATCATGGGGTTGAGGCCCCAGCGCAGCTGAGGCCAGCGGCGCACCGCCGTCCAGGCGCTGCGCTTCCAGTCGGCCTGCTGCTCGGGGGTCCACGGCCCCGGGTTGGCCGACGGCTGCACCAGGATGTCGGCCCCGGCCGCCGTCAGCCGCTCCAGCACCGGCTCCTGGAAGGCATCCAGGCAGATGGCCACGCCCAGCCGGCCGATGGAGGTGGGGATGACCCGCAGCTCCTCCAGGGGCGCCGGGGCGATGTCCAGCTGGGCCGGCCCCTCGATGGGCGTCAGGTGCGTCTTGGGCTGCCAGCCCAGAAGCTCCCCGTTGGGGCCGAAGACGTAGCAGAGGTTGGCCGTCTCGCAGGGACGGTAGGGCGCCGGCAGCACCGCGGAGCCCGCCACCACGAAGGCCCGGTAGCGGCGGGCCGCCTCGGAGAAGAGGCGCCGGTAGGCCTGGCGCACCTGGTCGCCCAGGGCCAGGGCCAGGGCCCGCACCCATCCGGCCCGGCAGCGCAGCCGTCTCCACAGCACCTCTGCCCGGTGGCGGCGGATGAGGGCCGAGATGGCCTCGGGCAGGCTGCGGGCCGAGCGCAGGATGTCGCCGTGGCCGAAGAAGACCATGAACGTGCCCACGTCCTCGGGGAAGGCCACCAGCAGGGGCTCACCGGGGCCGACCCGGCGCCGGATGGCGGTCATCCACCGCTCCAGCCGGGCCTGGAACGCCGCCTCGGAGCCGTAGTCCTCGGCCCGCAGCTCCTGCTGCACGCAGGCCAGGTGGAGCCGGCTCGCCGCCGTCCCGTCGGGCAAGGCGGAGGCGTCGAGCATCAGGGGCCATCTCCCCTCCGAAGCCGCTACGGATGCTCTGTTGCCCGCCGGCGCCCCCGGATCCTGCCGGGAGACCGCGGCCACAGCTCGTAAGCCCCCACCAGCAGCAGGAAGGCTCCGTAGAGGCGGCTGAGGGAGGGGCTGGCCAGGTGGTTGGCCAGCCAGGCGCCCGCCGCCGCCCCGGCCAGCACCCAGGGGGCCAGGGCCCGCAGGAGCCTTCCCTCGATGCGCCCCGCCCGCCAGTGCACCCACGAGGCGGCCAGGGCCGTGGGGACGAAGGCGGCCAGCGAGACGGCCTGGGCCCGCTGCTGGCTCAGGCCCATGGCCAGCACCATGAGGGGCACCACCAGCTTGCCGCCCCCGATGCCCATCCCCGTGAGAAGCCCCATGGCGGCCCCCAGGGCCACGGCCCACGGCCCCGCCACCCCGCCTCACCCCCACAGCATCCGCACGGCGGCGGCCAGCATGGCTCCGCCGAAGATCTGGCGCAGCCGGGCCGACGGCAGGTAGCGCACCAGCCAGGCCCCGGCCAGCCCGCCGGCGGTGCTCCCGGCCGCCACCAGCAGGGCCACGCCGGCCGGCAGGCGCCCGGAGGCTCCGTAGACGCCCAGGCTCACCGAGGAGGCCAGCATGATGAGGGGAAGGGCCGTCCCGTGCGCGGCCGGCCGAGACGCCCCCATGACGTGGTCGAGGGCGGGCACCAGCAGCGTGGCGCCCGCCCCCAGAAGCCCGTTGAGCCACCCGACCAGCAGACCGACCGCGGCCCGCGCGGCCGGCGAGGATGCCCGCGTCGCCACGGGCTTAGTATGCAGCGCGCTGCCCCCCGACCTGGCCTCGCCTCACACCTCCAGCGTCTGCCCGGGTTTGAGCACCCGCACCTCCACCCCGCTCTGCCGCGCCCGGGCCGCGAAGGCCTCGGCGTCCTGGCGGATGAGGTCGTAGGTGTCGTAGTGCATGGGCACCGCCAGCCGGGGCTTCAGCAGGGAGAGGGCGTGCAGGGCGTCGTCGGGGCCCATGGTGAAGTTGTCGCCGATGGGCACGAAGGCCACGTCGATGGGGTGCCGCTGCCCGATGAGGGCCATGTCGCCGAAGAGGGCGGTGTCGCCGGCGTGGTACAGGGTCTTGCCGCCCACCCGCAGCAGGTACCCGCAGGGGTTGCCGGTGTAGACGGTCCTCCCGTCCTCCTCCACCGCCGAGCCATGCCAGGCGGGGGTCAACTTCACCCAGCCCCATTCGAAGGTGTGGCTGCCGCCGATGTGCATGGGGTGGGCCGCGGCCCCCTTGCGCTGGCAGTACGAGGCCAGCTCGAACGGCGCCACGATGGTGGCCCCGCTGGCCCTCGCGATGGCCAGCGCGTCGCCCACGTGGTCGCCGTGGCCGTGGGTGAGCAGGATGGCCCGGGGCCGGAAGGCTTCGGGACGAGCGCCCGCCCTCTCGGCCAGCGGGTTGCCCGTGATGAACGGGTCGATGAGGATGCCGGCACCGCCCTCCCCCGTCACCTCCACGAAGGCATGTCCCCAAAAGCGCACCCGCATGGACGGCAACCCCCCATCCGTGCTCGGCGGGCCTCCGGGGCCGGGGGCGGCGCCCGGGCCGCCCGGCGCTCAGACGCCCGCCTTCAGCGCCGCGATGATGGCGTCGGCCATCTCCCGGGTCCCCACGGCCGTGGGGTCGTCCCGGTGCGGCTTCAGATCGTACGTGACGTAGCGGCCCTCCTTGATGACGTGGGCCACGGCCCGCTCCAGCCGGTCGGCCGCCTCGTGCTCGCCCAGGTGCCGCAGCATCAGCATGCCCGACAGGATGAGCGCCGTGGGGTTCACCTTGTTGAGGCCCTTGTACTTGGGCGCGGAGCCGTGGATGGCCTCGAAGACCGCGTACTCGTCGCCGATGTTGGCCCCCGGCGCGACGCCCAGGCCCCCGACCAGGCCGGCCGCCAGGTCCGAGACGATATCGCCGTAGAGGTTGGGCATGACCAGCACGTCGTACAGCTCCGGCTTCTGCACCAGCTGCATGCACATGTTGTCGACGAGGCGCTCCTCGTACTCGACGCGCCCCTCGTACTCCCGCGCCACCTCCCGGGCCACCCGGAAGAAGAGGCCGTCGGTGAACTTCATGATGTTGGCCTTGGTGACGGCCGTCACCTTGCGCCGGCCGTTGCGCACGGCGTACTCGAAGGCGTACTTGACGATGCGGCGGCTGGCCCCCTCCGAGATGGGCTTGATGGAGATGGCGGAGTCGGGCGCGATCTTGCCCCGCCCCATCTCGATGATCTGCCGGGCCTCGGGCGTGCCCACGTCGAACTCCACGCCCGCGTACAGGTCCTCGGTGTTCTCCCGGATGATGACCAGGTCCACGTGCTGGTACGGCGAGCGCACCCCCGGGTAGAGCTTGCACGGGCGCACGCAGGCGTAGAGGTTGAGCTCCTGGCGCAGGGCCACGTTGACGCTGCGGAAGCCGGTGCCGATGGGCGTGGTGATGGGGCCCTTGAGGGCCACCCGGTTCTTGCGCACCGACTCCAGCACCTGCGGGGGCAGGGGGGTGCCGTAGCGGTCCATCACGTCCGCGCCGGCCTCCACCACCTCCCACTCGATCTCGACGCCGGTGGCGTCGATGACCCGCCGCGCCGCCTCGGCCAGCTCGGGCCCGGTGCCGTCGCCCGGGATCAGGGT